>WRFI01000023.1 GCA_009778875.1 Propionibacteriaceae bacterium
CCAGGAGTAGTAGTGGTGCCCCCGCCCGAGTTGCTTGCGCACCCGGCGAAAAGGGCCATGCCCATCGCTGCGGCGAGGAGCCCAGTTGTGATTCGCTTCATCTGTGCTGCTTTCTATCCGTTTGATATTGTGTCTCGTCTGACAGGCGACGCGAACATCACCCAACAGGCGGGCGACGGTCGGGCCGTGCGCCGTTCGGACGATGATACATACCCCATGACACATCTTTTCAACCTTGTGTCATATTGTGAGACGACTAGATGGCCGGGCTTTTTGAGCTGTCGGCGCGCGTCAACTCGGCCGCCAGACCCTCATGCACCTGCGCGACCAGATGCGTCCCCTCGGCCGTCGCCTCCGACTCGATGACCGTGCCCAGACGGTGGGCCTTGTCCACCAGATCGCCGCGTGCCCAGGGGACGACCACGTCGACCAGCACCCCGGGCCGTGGTAGGCGGCCTTCGATGGCCGTCTTCAGGTCGCCCACTGACTCCCCCGTCAAGGCCGACACGAAAACCGCGCCCGACAAGGCATGACGCAGGGTGGCCAGGGTGTCGGGCGGGGCGGCGTCCACCTTGTTGACCACCATGAGCTCTGGCACCTGGCCGGCACCGATCTGGGCCAGAACCGCCCGGACGGCGCTCACCTGGGCCAACGGATCCGCGCCGTTACCATCAACCACGTGCACCAGCAGATCGGCTTGGACGGTCTCCTCCAGCGTCGATTTGAAGGCCTCAACCAAATCAGTCGGCAGGTGGCGCACGAAGCCGACCGTGTCGGTGAGTGTGTAGATCCGGCCGTCGCCGCTGCGGACTCGTCGGGTCGTCGGGTCGAGCGTGGCAAACAGGGCGTTCTCGACAAGCACGTCAGCGCCCGCCAACCGGTTCAGCAGCGATGACTTACCCGCATTGGTGTAGCCGACGATCGCCACCGAAGGTATCTGATCGCGGCGACGGGTGTTGCGGCTCAGCGCCCGGGTCGTGGACATCGCCGCCAGACGCCGCCGCAGTATGGCCGCGCGGGTGTTGATGCGGCGCCTGTCGGTTTCGATTTTCGTCTCGCCGGGGCCGCGCCCGCCGATGCCCACACCGCTGGCCGCCCGCCCGCCGACCTGACGGGACAACGAGTCACCCCAGCCGCGCAGGCGCTGCTTCAGATAGTTGAGCTGCGCCAACTCGACTTGCGCCTTGCCCTCGACGGACTTGGCGTGTTGCGCGAAAATGTCCAAGATCAGCATCGTGCGGTCGATGACGCGCACACCCAGACGATCCTCCAGGTTGCGCAGTTGGGCCGGGCTGAGTTCACCGTCAGCGATGACTGTGTCGGCGCTGGCGCCGTCCACCACCTGCTTGATCTCGTCCACCTTGCCTGAACCGACGTAGGTGGCCGGGTCGGGCGCGTCTCGCCGCTGGATCAGGGCGCCCACGATCTGTGATCCGGCGGTGTCCGCCAGGTCGGCTAGTTCCGTCATCGCGTCGTCGGCCTCCCCTGACGTGCCTTGCGTCCACAGCCCCACCAGCACGACGCGCTCCAGGCGAACCTGCCGGTATTCGACCTGCTCGACGTCTTGCAACTCTGTGTTCAGTGACGCGACGCGGCGCCGGGCCAGCCGCTCAGCCAAGTCCTCCTGGCCCACGCTGAAATCGTCGCTCATTGGCGATTTCCTGGCAAGGTCAGCTCGCCGCGGGCGACGATCACGGCCGGACCTGTCAGGTAGGTCATGTCGTCATTGAACTCGACGAACAGGCGTCCCCCCGGCACGTTGACGGTGCACTGTCGTGCCCCATCGCCGAAGTGTCGGGCGACGGCCGCCGCCGCCACCACCCCGGTGCCGCAGGACCGGGTCTCGCCGACGCCTCTCTCATAGACGCGCATTGAGATGCGCGCGTCCCCGTCGGACCGGACAAACTCGGCGTTGGCACCATTTGGGAACACCCCAGCGTCGAAGCACGGGGCATTTCGCAGGTCGAGCGCCTCAAGATCGATGTCTGGTGGCAGCAGCGCCACGACGTGAGGGTTGCCGACATCGACGGCGACGCCCGCCAGAGGCCGACGGTTCACTTCGAGATGAGTGGGCCCGCCCACCCTCGCCGGACCCATTTCGGCCTTCAAGTCACCCGCTGGTGTTTCCACGACGACGCGCCGACCCGCCCTCGTGGCGATGTAGACCTCGTTGCGGGGCACCAGGTCTTCTTCCATCAAGTAGCGGACGAACACCCGCAGCCCATTGCCGCACATCTCGGCGATCGTGCCGTCCGCGTTCCAGTAGTCCATGAACCACAGGTCGGGGTCGCCGTCCCATTCCGAAATGTGTTCGGCCTTGACTGCCCTGATCACCCCGTCGGCGCCGATGCCAGCATGACGGTCGCAGATGCGGCGCACCAGGTCGGGCGTCAGGGGTGCCACGTTGTGCCGGTCGCGCAGGACGACGAAGTCGTTCTCGGTGCCATGCCCTTTGGCGAACCCAAGCCGGATCATGCAATTCATCCTACGTCCGCCGTTCCCATGTGGGGGGACGTCGTAGGCTTGGGTCATGCGTGAAATCTACCTGGCTGGCGGGTGTTTCTGGGGTGTCCAGCAGTATCTGGACTTCGTTCGCGGGGTTGTCAGCACCGAAGTTGGCTACGCCAACGGGCCCCTGCCCGTCTCGTACGACATGGTTTGTGCCTCGTCGGGGCAGGCCGAGGCGGTGCACGTCACCTTCGACCCAGCGGTGGTATCGCTGCCCCAACTGCTCGACCGCTTCTTCGAGATCATCGACCCGGTCAGCGTCAACCAGCAGGGCCACGATATCGGCGTCCAATACCGCACTGGCATCTGGTGGACGTCACCAGAGGACGGCCCGGTGGTCGCTGACGCCTTGCGGCGGCTGCAGGCGGCCACGCCCCGGCCGCTGGCCGTGGAATCGGGGCCTCTGGTCAACTTCTGCCCGGCCGAGGATTACCACCAGGATTATCTGGCCAAGAATCCGCAAGGCTATTGCCACGTCAGCCCGGACGCGCTGGCTAAGGCCAAGGCCACCAGCCATCTGGATGGTTTGGAGTATGCCGTGACGCAACGCTCCGACACCGAGGAGCCCTTCACCGGCCCGCTCGACCATGAGTTTGCCCCCGGCATCTACGTCGATATCGTCTCGGGGCAGCCGCTGTTCGTCTCGTCCGACAAGTACGATTCCGGGTGTGGCTGGCCGGCCTTCTCGCGCCCCATCGCCGCCGGTCTCCTGACGGAACACGGCGACGACACCATACCCGGACGCCACCGCACGGAGGTTCGCTCAAGCGGTGCCGATTCGCACCTCGGGCACGTGTTCACAGACGGCCCGGCCGATCGGGGCGGCGTGCGTTACTGCATCAACTCGGCGGCGCTGCGCTTCGTCCCCCTGGACGAGATGGACGCGGCGGGTTTGGGTGAGTTCAAGCCGCTGGTGCAAGCGCCCTAGCCCTATCCGTTGTCGTCGACCGTGACCAGGCTGGCGTCAGAGAAGTAGCGGAAGCCGTAGACCGTGTTGTTGGCGTCCACGAACACCAGGTAGGCGCCGCCGCCGACCATTGAGAACTCGATCTTCCGAGCGCCGGAACTGGCGGTGCATACCGTGCTCGCCGTGGCGATTTGACCGGTGGGTGCCAGTCTTGACGTGACGAAGTCGGCAATGATCAGGTCATTCATGGCCTGCGTGGCCTGCTGCCCGGCCTGCGACACCTCGTCGGTGCTCGTCGGCGTGGTCTGGGTACCGCCAGGGCATGTCCAATTCGTGGTGGGGAACGCATTGGCCATGGAGTAAATCTGACCAGTCACCGCGTCGATGGTGGCGGTGACCTTCTGATTGCTGGCCGTGGTCAAACTGGCCGACCACGTGTCGGACTGTGCTTCGAACCAGTAGACCACGGGGGCCGTGGCGGTCACTGGTCCAGTGATGACCGTGCCGGCCGTGCCAGACACCGGTCCAATGGTGACGGTGCCGTCCTCGCCGATGCTGGCCGTGCTCCATATCACTGTCGCCCCGCCGTTGTACGTCATGTCGACGGCCGCCCCCGATACGTCCACGCCGAAGATGCGCTGCGCCGCCGCGGCCATCGTCTGGGCGGCCTGGTCGGCGCTCAGGTCCTGAGCCTGCGGCGTGGCGTCGCCCGGGCCGGGCACATACCGAACCTGCAAGTCGATGGGCGGGCTGCTGGACGGGCCGGTTTGCGAGGGGACCGTCGGCGTCGGGTAATCGGTGGCGGTGACGCTTTGGCCGTCGCCGGCGGACATGGTGGCGTTCATGGTGGCCCGCAGCACGAAGTACCCGCCAACCAGAAGGACGACGGCGAGCGCGCAGACGACAATTGTGGTGACCAGCTTGCGTTTCATGACGTTGACGCTATTCGCCAGATGTTGTGGAGTTGTCTCCAAGTGGTGTTGGCCCTGTAATTGTTTCCGACGCCCCAGCGACACTCAACCCGCTGACGGTCACCGTCGTGCCCTTCCCCGGCTCGGACGTCATGGCGATGGACGCGCCGTGGGCGTCGGCGATCTGCTGGCACAACGCGAGACCCAAGCCAGTGCCGCCCTGGGCCGACGAGCGGGCCTCATCGGTGCGGTAGAACGGCTGGAAGACCTGCCGCACCTGCTCTGGGGGGACGCCCCGGCCGTGGTCTTTGACGCTGATGGTGGCGGTGTTTTCACTTGTCGTCACCTCGACCTCCACCAGCCCGCCGGGCAGGCTGGCTTTCAGCGCGTTGTCGACCAGGTTGGCCAGCATTGTCTGCAGCAGCAGGGAATCACCCCTCACACTGGTGTGCCCATACAACGCCGCCAGGCGCACGCCGGCGGTCGCGGCCGCCGGACCCTCCAACTCGAACACCTGGTCAATCAGGTCGCCCAGCGGCACGTTCTGCCAGTCGATGGCGCTCTGCCGCGCCAACGCCAGGCTCAGCAGCTTTTGCGACAGCGCCTGCAGACGCTGGACCCCGCTCATGATGCGTTCGCTGGCGTCCGCCCGCTGGTCGTTTGTCAGACGTGCCTGGCGCAGCAATTCGGCGTTGCCGAAGATGGACGTCAGCGGCGTGCGCATCTCGTGGGCCATGTTGTCAATGAACTGGCGTTGGTTGCGAACCTGTTGCTCAGCCTCGTCAATGTGGGACGCCACCTGCTCGGTCATGGCGTCGAAACGGCTGGCCAGGGTGCCGATATCGTCGCGGCTGGTGATGCCGGCACGGGCGGCGTAGTCACCGGCGGCCACCTTGTCGGCCGTCTCCTGGATGATCGTGATGGGCTTGGTGAGACGCCGCAGAATGAGGTAGAGGGCGATGCTGAAGGCCACAGTGATGGCGGCCGCGATCAGAAACAGCCGGTTGGCCAGCGCCGACTGCTCGTCGTAGAGCGAGGTGACGTCACTGGCGTATGCCAGCGAGTAGGCGCTGAGGCCACCCGGCAACTGTGCGTCCACCAGCATCCAACGCTGGCCTTCAGCGCTGACCACCGTGGACACCGGCTGTGGGCCCGGCGTGGTCGTCAATACACCGTCGGGCAGGCTGCCGCCAACGACACCGTCCCGCAGCAGCTCCAGGCGAACCCCGCGCGCCTGGTAGTAGCTGGTGTAAGACAGCATCAGCGAGGTCAACGCGTCGGGGGTATCACCGCCCCTGGCCACCAAGGAGTCCAGATCAGTGGAGAGTGACCGGGCCACGAACCCGTACTCGGCGACGGCCTGGCTTCGGGCGGTGTCGATGGCGGAGCGGAAGGACAGGCTGGAGAGCAGATAAACGCCCAAGTCGAACGCGACGACGAACAACGCGAACGTCAGCAGGAAGATCTTGTGCCAAAGCTTCATGTCTCAAGCCTGTAGCCGACCTTGTAGACCGTCTTTATCACGTCGTCCCAGCCCAGTTTGGTGCGCAGGCGCTGGATGTGGCTGTCGACGGTGCGGGTGCCGCCAGGGAAGTCGTAGCCCCAGGCGCGCTGCAGCAGTTGGTCGCGCGACAAGGCGATGTTGCGGTTGGTCACCAGCACCTCCAGCAGGTCGAACTCCTGCGGTGTGACGTCGACCAGATGCTCTTGCCTCGTGACGGTTCGTCCCGCGAAGTCGACGGTGACGTCGCCCAGCGTGAAACTGTCGTCGCCCCGCATGGTGCGGCGCAGGACGGCGTTGACCCGGGCGATCAGCTCCAGGGCCTCAAAGGGTTTCACGATGTAGTCGTCGGCGCCCAAGTCCAATCCGCGCACCCTGTCGGGCAGCGAGCCGCGGGCCGTCACGAAGATAGTCGGCGTGCCACCCAGCTGCGGCAGCACGGAGAACCCGTCGGTGCCGGGCAGCAGCACGTCCAGCACCACCAGATCGAAGGCGTGCCGGGCGGCCAAGGCCAGCGCCTGGTCGCCGTCCAGCGCCGACTGGCAGGTGTGGCCGACCAGCGTCAGGTTCATGGTGATCAGGTCGTTGATCTCGGGTTCGTCCTCAACCACCAGTATGTGCGCCATGGCATCAGTGTATGTCAGATGTCGGCGGAATCAGCCGATGCCGACACCTCGTCGGGGCGATCGGGGAGCTTTTGCTGGTTCGCAGGTCTCACTGACGGTTGTGGTAGGGGTGGGTGCCGTTAGGGTCGACGGTGAAGACCTGTCCCCATCTGGTGGTCCACTGGAAAACCCCGGGGGCGGGCTGGGCCAGTTGCCAGCCGCAATGGGTTTTCACCCGGTGCGCCCGCCGAGACAGCGGCCCCAGATTCGATGCCCTGGTCTGGCCGGCCCGGCCGGGACGCCAGGCGGCGGTGTGATCCAAATCCAGGCCGCGGGCCTCCCGCGACGAGTACGGGAACACCTCGTACCGGTCACGCAACACAACCTGCTCAGCCAAACGATCCGGTATCTCATAGCCGTCCAGCGGACGCTCAGCGCCACCCACATGGATGACCGGGGCCAGCTTGATTTGGGAGCTGCCCAGGATCTGTCCCAGCTGGGACACCAGCGCCGGACCCAGCCTCTCCACCCGAACGACACCTTGTCTGGTGTTCAAAGTGTCAGCACTCATATGCACATACACCTGGGTGCGGGGACGCTCCGCCCGCAACAACCTGTCGGTTACTGCCGGGACACCCATGTTCTGGTCCACCCCGCGCAAACACGGTGTGCCCAACAGTTGTAAAGCTTTGGCCGGGGTCGCCAGGACACCCACCGCTTTCGCCCGGCGCACATCCTTAGCTGTCTGGTCACCCTGCTCACCCAGAATATCGGCGATACGATCCACCGCCGCATCAAAAAAGATCGCATCAGCCGTGTCCAGGCAAGCATCAATAAACGACACACCCGGATCATCCCCAGCCCACTTGCGGCAATACCGCACCTGGCGCCCCGCCGCAACCTTCGCCTCCACCCTACCCGGCGCCACCTTCATGATCGTCGCCTTCAACAACCGGTTCGCCCGCGCCCAACCCGTCTGGCCAAACACATGCCGCAACCGCTCATCCACTACCAGCGTCTCTTGGACATCAAGGCCGAAAAAAACACAAGTCTGCGCCACCCGCGCCGCCCGCCACAACGGCAACACACCCTCCTGAACCGCCTCCCACAACCTGGGATGACGATCCCTAACGTTCAACACGTCACGCAACACCCCAGACGCCCAGCCAACCGAACCACCCGTTGCCACCGCGACCTCCAACGGCAACGCCTCATCAACCAGCGGTGTCCCATCAGCCCCGATACGCACAAACCGCTGCCCCACCAAATCAAAACACTCATCCCCGCCACCCCAGCCGTTCTCATCCGCCAGGAAAGCCAGCGCCTCCGCCTCAGCCGCCTCAGCAATCGACTTCAACGCCGCCGCAGCCTTGAAACACTCAAAACTAGACGCGGACGCATCAGCCAACACATCAATGGCTTCCCTGGCGGCATCCGGTTCAAACATGACACAATCCTACCCCCAAAACCCGGCCAAAACAACTCACCAACCAGCCCCTGACAAGCCCAAACAAACACATGTTCGAATGGCGCCAAACTGTTACAATCGCGCCCAGCGGCCCAGCTCCACGTCGCTTGCTCAGCGCGTCACTGCTGGGGCCGGTCGAACGTTTGACCAGGGCCGGTCGAGCGCTTCATTCTAGGCGTTGCGATCAAGTTCGGCAACATACTGCACGATCACATCTTGGTTCAGCGCGTCGCCACTCTTGTGAGCGAGGAAGTCCGCTATTTGCGCTCTCAAGGTAGGGCCATCACGAACAGCCGTGTCAAAATCCGAATTCATCTCCCCTAACACATCCACCGCGCGAATATTCTCAATGCTTTGAGGAACGGGCGCAATTCCGGTCACCTGAGAGTAGAAATAGCCTGCGTAATACACCATTTCCATGAGGCACCGCCAGGCGGCTTCTTCGTCTCGGGTATCAGCAGCGCATAACGGTGTGTAAATGTCTGGCTGTACGTCGTCCGGGTCAATACACAAGTTCTCGAATTGCATGATGTCGACGTCACGAAGTAGCCAGCCATCCCAGGCAAGTTTGAATGCTTCATGGGCAACGGGGGCATACGGACTAGCAGAAAGCCTGCGGTCGAATAGAACCTTGCCCAGGGCAATGGCGTAGGCAGCGCGGTGCCTCAAAGTCATCCAATCCAAAGTCTGCATGATACAAATCCTATCCATAGTGCCCGTTGATGACGGAAGCCGCCAGTTTGGTGGTGCCGTCTTGGTTGAGTGTGTAGATGTTGATTTCGACTCCGGGGTATTTGTCGCTGAACTGCTTGATCACACCAGGCAGTTTCGTTGACGTGGCAGGCAGGCCAGCACGGCAGCCTCCGCAGACCCCACTGGAGTTTGATTGGACGATGTTCACGGTGCCCTTCACGTCTTGCGGCGCCTGGCCCGTGGCTGCGATGGCGTCATCAATCTTAGCGAGGACATCGCCTTCCGCATTGTCGACGGCGTTGGTAGGAAGATGTCGAGGCGCGGAGATTGCGCTGTCGCCTGATTCGGTCAGTGCGGGTAGTCCAGCGTCACGGCGAACCGTGATGGAGCCGCCCTCGAAGCGGTAGCCTTCCAGGCCGGGGATGTCGGTTTTCCCGACGGCCAGCGTGTCGGTCGGGGCGGGGACGTCCCATTTTGCGCGTAGGTCGGTGATCATTTGGGGGTCGACTTGGTCACTGGGGATGCCGTCTGACCAGGGCCGGTCGAGCGCCTCGGCCCGGGTCATTATGACAGCTTTCCCGTCAATGATCTGCACCACCCCATCACGCAGGGCGACTTGGCCACCGGCCTTCAAGACTTGGGCCTCAGCCATCGACAGCGGGATCAGCCGGGCGACCCCGTCAACCATGACGAACACCAGGAACACCGTGTTGATGACGGCGTCGCGAATATCGCCGTCGGCACCGTACCAGGAAATGTCGACAACCCCGGCGGTAACCACCGTGCCCAACAAGACCACACCCAAAGGCGTGCCAACCCCGGTGGCGCAAGCGGCAATCGCCGCGACCGCCTCAATGGCCTCAAGCACCTGATGGCCATGCTTGGTCCACCAAGGCAACTCGTCATAGAGCCGCTGGTTACGTTGCAACTCGCCCGTGATATCCAACTGGATGTCGCACTGGCGCAACAAATCCGCCAACGTGTCGACGTGGCGCTGGCCACAGATGCCCGAGACTATGAGGAATGGTCCGTGTGGGAAATAACGAAACCACTGAACCCGTACTTCGTCATGGCTCAGGCTGCCCTGCGCCAGATTGACGCCGCTCAGGCCCTGCGGCGCTTTCGCCACCTGGAATTCCAGGTCAACTGCCCAAACCTGGTCCAGGAAGTGCCGACCTGGCAGCTGATGCTGGCGTCGCCAAGAGGCGGCACCTTGGGCCCTTGGACCGACTTTTTCGAACCAGGCGACAAAGTGTCGGCGGCCCGGGTGTGGCAGGCCAAGCGCGAGACCGGTAAGACGTACGACGAGTTGCTGGAAACCTACCGAAAGCTCGGGCTTGACCCCGAGGACCCGCGCGTCGTCTTTCCCGTGCGCCGCCCCGGCCCTATCGCGCCGTGAGCGCCGCCGCCGAGACCTTCCGCACCAGGTCGGCGGCGTCGTAGGGCAGCCAGCGGATGCGGGCGTCGCGGCGGAACCAGCCCATTTGCTTGCGGGCGAAGCGGCGGGTGGCCTGCTTGGTGGCGGCCTTGGCTTCGTCCTTAGAAACCTCGCCGTCCAACATGGCCAGCACCTGACGATAGCCCAGCGCCCGCGAGGCCGTCATACCTTGGCGCAAACCCTTGGCGTCCAAGCCCCTTACCTCGTCGACAAAACCCTGGTGCCACATCGCCTCGACGCGGGCGTCAATGCGGGCATCAAGCTCGTCTCGTTCGATTGACAAGCCGACCTGGACGACGCCAGGCAGCGCGTAGGCCGGCACCGGGAGCCGGGGCTGGAAGCTGCCAGTCAACTCGATCACCTCAAGCGCCCGCACAATCCGGCGTCCGTTTCCGGGCAAGATTTCGGCCGCCACAGCGGGGTTGCGACGGGCCAACTCGTCGTGCAACGCCTGCGGCCCGACGCGGGCCAGTTCGGCCTCCCAACGAGCTCGCACACCCGGATCGGTGCCGGGGAAATCCATCTCGTCCAAAATGGCATGCACATACAGCGCCGACCCGCCGACCAGTATCGGCAGCACTCCCCTGGCCTGGCAATCGGCAATCGCCGCCCGGGCCATGCCCTGAAACTGGGCGACCGAGGCCGTCTCAGTGACGTCCAACACGTCGATCAGGTGGTGCGGCACGCCCGCCCGCTCAGCCACGCTCGGCTTGGCCGTGCCGATGTCCATGCCCCGATAGACCAGCATGGAATCACCGTTGACTATCTCGGCGGGGTGCCCGCCGGCGATCAACGTCTGCGCCACGCTGATTCCAAACGCCGACTTGCCTGTGGCCGTCGGCCCGACCAAGGCGATCATGACCGGGCCGCCGCGACGGCCGCCCAGGCGTCGCCGCCGGCCGTCCGCGTCACCTCGGCCGAGCCGTCCGCCACCAAGTGGTGCGGCGCGGCGTAGGTGACGGTCGCCGTCACGATATCGCCGGGGCGCGCCGCCACGCCCTCGGGCAGCCCGATATGAACCAGGCGGTTGTCGCGGGCCCGGCCCGAAACACGGTGCGTGGCGGCATCCTTGCGTCCCTCGTTGTCGGCGATCAGCACCTCGACCGGGCACCCCAGCAGCTTCTTGTTCTCGTCCCAGGCGATGCCGTCAACCACTTCGACGAGCCGCTCGTAGCGGTTTTGCACAACCTCGGCGGGCACCTGGTTGGGCAGCGAGGCCGCCGGGGTGCCCGGGCGCTGCGAATACAAGAACGTGAACGCCCCGGCAAACCGGGCCTGGCGCACGACGTCCAGCGTCGCCTCGAAATCTGCCTCCGTCTCGCCCGGGAAACCGACGATCAGGTCCGTCGTGACCGCCGCATCGGGCAGTGCGGCTCGCACCCGCGACAAGATGTCCAGGTATTTGCCCGCGCGGTAAGACCGCCGCATGGATTTGAGAATCGCATCCGAACCTGACTGCAGCGGCATGTGCAGGCTGGGCATGACGTTGCGTGTGGCGGCCATCGCCTCGATGACGTCGTCCGTGAAATAGGCCGGGTGGGGCGAGGTGAAGCGAACCCGCCGCAAGCCCGTGTCGCCGCAGGCCCGCAACAGGTCGGCGAAGGCCTTGGGCTGGCCGAAGGCCACACCGTAGGTGTTGACGTTTTGACCCAGCAACGTGACTTCCTGCACGCCCAGTAACGCCAGCGCCTCAACCTCCGCCAGGATTTCGCCCGGGCGGCGGTCGGTCTCCTTGCCGCGCAGCGACGGCACGATGCAGAAGCTGCAGGTGTTGTTGCAGCCGACGCTGATCGAAACCCAGGCGGCGAAGGCCGAGTCGCGGTGCGTCGGCAGGGTGGACGGGAAGACCTCCAAGGCCTCCTTGATCTCCACCTGAGCTTCACCGGCGACGCGGGCCCGGTCGAGCAGCGCCGGCAGGGCGCCCATGTTGTTGGTGCCGAAAACCACGTCCACCCAGGGTGCCCGCGCCAGCATGGCGGCGCGATCCTTCTGGGCGATGCACCCGCCCACGGCCAGTTGCATGCCGGGGCGCCGCGCCTTGACGCTGGCGATATGGCCGAGGTTGCCGTACAGGCGGTCGGCGGCGTTTTCACGCACCGCGCAGGTGTTGAAGACGACGACGTCGGCCAGCGCGATGTCGCCGGGCTGCGGCTCCTCGTCGCTTCTCACATAGCCGGCCGCCTCCAGCACCCCGGCAATCCGCTCGGAGTCGTGGACGTTCATCTGGCAGCCATAGGTGACCACCTGGTAGGTGCGAGCCGTGTTCGTCAAGACCAATCCAATCTCAGACGTTGTAGCCGATGTAGCGAAGCTGCTCGCGGCCCTCGTCCGTGATCATGTCCAGCGTCCACGGCGGTATCCACACCCAGTTGACGGTCACCACCTTGGCCACGTCGGCCAGGGCCGTCTGCGCGCCCCATTCCAACTGATCGGTCAGCGGGCAGGCCGCCGTCGTCAGCGTCAGATCAAGCGTCACGTCGCCGTCATCGTCGATCGTCACCCCGTACAGCAGCCCGAGGTCGACGATGTTGACGCCCAGTTCGGGGTCGACGACCTCCTTGAGAAGCTCCCTAACGGTCGCCTCGTCCAGTGCGTCTTCACTCATCGTCACTCCTATCTGGGCCAAGATCAGACACCGCGCCACTGCGCAGCAACGCGTCGCGCAGCGCCGACCAGGCTAGCATGGCGCATTTGACGCGGCCGGGGAACATTGCCACCCCGGCGAACGCGATGGCGTCCTCCAGCCGGTCCTCATCGGGGGTGCCCGCACCGCCCGACTCCATCATGGCGCGGAAATCGTCGTACAGCGCCAGGGTGTCTTCGACGCTTCGCCCGATCACCAAGTCACTCATGATGGACGTTGAGGCCTGCGAGATCGAGCAACCGTCGCCCTCGTAGCTGACGTCCTGCACGTCGCCGTCTCCGGCCTTGACGCGCAGCGTCAACTCGTCGCCGCAGCTCGGGTTGACGTGATGCACCTGCGCATCGAAGGGCTCGCGCAGCCCGGCGTGGTGTTTCTCGCGGTAGTGATCCAAGATGATGTCCTGGTACATCGCCTCGACGTCGCTCATCGCACCCCCCGGCCCGCGAAGAAGTCCCGGGTGTAGACCACTGCGTCGACCAGTTGGTCGATCTCGCGCTCAACCGTGTAGACGCCGACGGACGCCCGGGTGGACGCCGTGATGCCGAACCTTTCATGCAGCGGACGGGCGCAATGATGCCCGCCCCGCACGGCCACACCCCGGGCGTCAAGCATCTGCATGATGTCGTGCGGATGGACGCCGTCGAGCGTGAAGGCGACCGCCCCGCCCCGGTCGGTGTCGCCGGCCGGCCCAAGGATGCGGACGCCGTCAATGGCCCCCAGCCGCTCCAGCATGTAGCCGGTGATCGCCTGCTCGTGCGCGGCGATGGCCGCCAGGCCAAGACCCTGCATGTAGTCGATGGCGGCACCCAGCCCGACGGCCTGCATGATCGGCGGCGTGCCGGCCTCAAAGCGGGCCGGCGGGGCCGCATAGGTTGAATGATCCATGTGGACGACCTCGATCATTTCGCCGCCACCCAGGAAAGGCGGCAGCGACTCCAGCAGGTCGTGACGGCCCCATAGGACGCCGACGCCGGTCGGGGCCCCCAGCTTGTGGCCGGTGAAGGCCAGCATGTCGACGCCCAGGCCCGCCACGTCGGTGGGCCGCTGCGGCACGCCCTGGGCCCCGTCCGCCACCATCACCGCACCGACGGCATGGGCCTGCGAGGCGATCTCCGCGACCGGGTTGACCGTGCCCAACACGTTCGACACCCAGGCCAGCGAGACGATCTTGGTGCGCTCGTTGACCAGGTTTTCCGCCTGTGCCTTCGCCACGTCCAGGTGGTAGTCGCTTGTCACATCGAACCAGCGCAGTTTCGCACCTGTTCGCTTACAAACCATCTGCCAGGGCACGATGTTCGAGTGGTGCTCCATGACGGAGATCACCACCTCATCGCCCGGCTTCAGAGAGGCCCCCAGCGCGTTGGCCGCCAGGTTCAGCGATTCCGAGGCGTTCTTGGTGAAGACCACCTCGCCTGGGCTCCCCGCCCCGATGAAGCGGGCCACCTTGGCGCGGGCGCTTTCGTAGGCGTCGGTCGCCTCGACTCCCAGCGTGTGCATGGCCCGGGCGATGTTCGCGTTGTGGGAAAAGGCGAAATCGGCCACGGCGTCGATCACCGGCTTGGGGCGCTGCGCCGTGTTGGCCGAGTCCAGATAGGCCAGCGGATACCGGCCGATCATCCGGCCGAGAATCGGGTAGTCCGCCCGCACGGCCAAAGTGTCGTAGCCCTCAGGCATAGCGCTCGTAGCCTTCCTTCTCCAGGCGGTCGGCCAGCTCTGGCCCGCCTTCCTCGACGATTCGCCCGTCGACGAAGATGTGGACACGGTCGGGCACCGTGTAGCGCAAAATCCGGGTGTAGTGGGTGATCAGCAGCACACCCCTGTCGCCCTGAGCGGCAAACCGGTTGATTCCCTCGCCGACCTCGCGGACGGCGTCGATGTCCAGGCCGGAGTCGATCTCGTCCAGAATGGCGAACCTGGGGTTGAGGAGCTCCAGTTGGACGATTTCTGCCCGCTTCTTCTCGCCACCCGAGAAGCCCTCGTTGACCGACCGCATGGCAAAATCGGGGTCCAGGCCAAGCCTCGACAGCGCCGCGTTGACCTGGCTTGGCCAGGTGCGCACCTTCGGCGCAACTCCCCCGTCCAATGCCGTCTTGGCTGTGCGAAGGAAGTTAGCCACCGACACGCCCGGCACCTCGACCGGGTACTGCATGCCCAGGTACAGCCCCGCCTTGGCCCGCTGGTCGGGCGTCAAGCCCGCCAGTTCGACGCCGTCGAGTGTCACCGAGCCGCCCGTGATGTGATATTTCGGATGCCCGGCGACGGCGTAGGCCAGCGTCGACTTGCCCGAACCGTTCGGTCCCATGATGGCGTGAACCGTGCCGTCGTTAACCGCCAGATCGACGCCCTTGAGGATGGGTTTGGGGCCCGTCTCCGTCTCGACGTCGGCCGTCAGGCTTTTGATGACCAGGGTTGCCATGGTTCAGTCCTCTTCCGGTTGGTACTTGAGTTCAGCGTTGACGGCGTCGCGCAGACGCCGTTCAACGTCCGGCACGCCGATGCGGGCGATGATGTCGAAGAAGAAGCCCTGGACGATGAGCCGCCGCGCCTCGTCTTCGGGGATGCCGCGCGACTGCAGGTAAAACAGTTGCTCGTCGTCGAAGCGCCCGGTGGCGGACGAGTGCCCGGCGCCGACGATGTTGCCCGTCTCAATCTCCAGGTTTGGCACCGATTCGGCCACGCACCCGGGTGTCAGCAGCAGGTTGCGGTTCTGCTCATACGAATCGGTGTCTTCCGCGCCGCGCCGGATCAACACATCGCCCACCCAGGTACTGCGGGCACCTTGGCCTTGCAGCGCACCGCGGTAATCGACCCGGGAGGTCGTCTTGGGCTGGTTCTGGTCGACGAACAGCCGGTGCTCGTGGTACTGGTGGCCATCCGTCAGGTACAGGCCATACAGTTCGGCAGTACCGCCGGGGCCGCCGTAATTCACGTTCGTCTGCAACCGCACCATCGATCCGCCAAACGTCACCGCAATGTGGCGGAAGTGCGCATCGCGCCCAACCTGCGCCTGGGAAAACCCGCCATGCACGGCGTCCGCCGCCCATTCCTGCAAGGTGACCACGGTCAGGTCGGCCGCTTCACCCACCAGAATCTCGACGTTGCTGAGGAAGACGCCCGACCCGGCGTGTTGCAGCACGACAACACCCCGGCTGCCGGGTTTGGCATCGATGGTCAACCGCTGGGCGCGGTGCCCGCCGTCACCCCGGACGTCCACGACCACCGGTTCTGCCACCTCACCGGCCAG
>WRFI01000024.1 GCA_009778875.1 Propionibacteriaceae bacterium
CTGGTGATGGTGTCGTCGCCGTTGCCGGTGCCCAGATTGTTCTTCCAACCGAGCCCCTGCTGCTCCATCGGCGCGGCCTCCGGCTCGGGGCCGACGTGGTCGGCGGTGCCCGCGCCGTGCGTCTTGCCGAAGGTGTGCCCACCAGCGATCAGGGCGACGGTCTCCTTGTCGTCCATCCCCATGCGGGCGAACGTCTCGCGGATATCCTTCGCCGCTGCCAGCGGGTCGGGATTGCCGTTTGGCCCTTCCGGGTTGACGTAGATCAGGCCCATCTGGACGGCGGCCAGCGGGTTCTCCAGGTCGCGGTCGCCGCTGTGGCGCTCGTCACCAAGCCAGGTGGCCTCCGGCCCCCAGTAGGTGTCATCATCCGACTCCCAGGCGTCTACCCGTCCGCCACCGAACCCGAACGTCTTGAACCCCATCGTCTCCAAAGCGACATTGCCCGTCAGCACGATCAGATCGGCCCACGACAGGGCGCGTCCGTACTTCTTCTTCACCGGCCACAGCAGGCGGCGGGCCTTGTCCAAACTCACATTGTCGGGCCAGCTGTTGAGCGGCGCGAACCGCTGCTGACCCGAACCGGCCCCACCTCGTCCGTCGCTGACGCGATAGGTGCCCGCCGAATGCCAGGCCATGCGGACCATCAGCGGGCCGTAGTTGCCGAAATCGGCCGGCCACCAATCCTTCGAATCCGTCAGAATCGCCGCAATGTCGGCCTTGACGGCGTCAAGGTTCAATGTCTTGAAAGCGGCAGCATAATCGAAGCCTCCACCAAGCGGGTTTGCCACCGCCGGGTTCTTGGCCAAAACCTTCAGATTCAGGCGATTCGGCCACCAACGCTCGATCTCGGTGTTGTCAGTCCCAGACATTTTTTTCCTTCTTTCTACTGGGTCGAGTCTACTGCTCCCCGTGGCCACGACTGGACGGTCGCTATACTTTGAACCGATCATGACTGCCGTGCCCCTATCAGCCAAGCAATTGGCCATCCGGCTTGCGCTTGGCCTTGCAGCCGGCGCACTTTCCGGACTGTTCGGTGTGGGTGGCGGCGTGATCATCGTGCCGCTACTCGTGCTGGTATGCCATCTGGCTCAGCGGCGAGCCCAAGCGACCTCGCTGACGTCCATTGTGATGATCGCGGCGGTCGGCGCGGTGCCCTATTTGCTGCGGTCTGGGGTCAGTTGGCCGGCTGTGGCTATCATCGCGGTTGGGGGACTGGCCGGATCCGTGATCGGATCGTCGCTGGTACAACACATCAATGAAGACTGGCTCAAGGTGTGTTTCGCGGTGGTGGCACTGGCCGCAGCAATTCAGTTGGTCTTGCCGAAGGCGGCCGGAGGCGCCGACCGCCTGCCGGCTTTGTCAATTGCCGTCGTCGCAGGGTATCTTGGCGCTGGCCTGGTCATGGGTGTGCTGTCGCCTTTGGTCGGTGTCGGCGGCGGCATCGTCCTCGTGCCGATATTGGTGTTCTTCATGGGTTTTCCGCAGCCAGTGGCACAGGGAATGTCGCTGTTGGTGCTCGTGCCGGTCTCTCTGGTGGGATCGGCGCGCGGTGCGCTGGCGCACAACGTCGACTGGCAATCGGCCATCGGCATCGGTGTCGGCGGCGCGATCGCATCACCCATTGCTGCCCACCTAGCCCTAAACATGCCAACAGCTCTGCTCAAAGCGCTGTTCGCTGCGTTGCTGGCGGTGGTTGCCTTTCAGATAGGCATTAATGGCGTGCGCAGCTTGCGCCGGGGTCAGGCTCGTCCCAGATGACGCACACCGGGGTTGGAATCTCTGCCTCGTCACATTGGTTCAAAGTGCCGTCATCGCCGATTGCGAAGCTGACAACACTGTCGCTGTCTTGGTGGGCGACGAGAAGAAAGTGGCCGTCCGGGGTGATCGTGAAATCGCGTGGCGTCTTGCCGCCGCTGGGCACAATGTCCTGGCGTGTCAGGGTGCCGTCTGTCATGGCCTCAAAGACGGCGAAAGAGTCGTGGCCACGATTTGAGGCGTAAACATGGCGGCCATCTGGAGCAACGCGCATCGTGCCGCAAATCGAATGACCGGTGAAACTGTTCGGCAGAGTCGATGCCGTGCTGACAAGGCATAATGATCCATCCACGCGGCATAGCGTGTCGATTGTGCTATCCAACTCGTTGATGCAGTAAAGGTGGTCGTTTCCAAACTCGCAATACCGCGGACCAGACCCCGGCCGACTGCGGTACGGCGTTTTCTCGGCCAGGCCGGAGCCAGGTTCGTAAGCAAAGATGTGTATCAGGTCGAGTCCAAGATCTGGCACAAAGACGTCTCCGCCGCGAAATGTCGTGCTATGGGCGTGCGGCCCGGCTTGGCGCTGCGGATCGCTGGAGTGCCCGGTGTACTGGAAAAGCTGGCCGCGTTCGGCCAGTGAGCCGTCGTCGTTCACGTCATACGCGCAAACACTGCCGCTCATGAAATTGGCCACAACAAGCAATCGGCCGTCAGGGCTGAGTGCGACATGGCAGGGGTCAGTGCCGCCTGTCGGACGGACGCAGATTTCGCGCCCATCATGGCTGAAAGCCGAAATGCTGCCCTGAGCTTGGCCGTCGAACTCCTTCAACTCATTGACGGCGTAGAGTTGGCGGCCATCCTTCGACAGGCAAAGAAACGAGGGGTTCGCCGTGCGGGTCAGAACAGACGGCTGGCCCAGGTGACCGGTTGCCTCGTCCAGCGTGACCCCGTAAATGCCCTCGCCGCGTCCAAGCAGCACATCACCCGTGCCATGCAGAATTGGCTGCGTGTACGTGCCGATCAATAATGACTTCGTCATGTGCTACTCCATCACCACCACAGTACGGCCCATCGACTGGCCGTCGCGCAGTGACTGTAACGCCTGATTGACTTTAGTCAACTGGTAGGAGTTCGAGACGAATGGGTCGATCTTGCCGGCCTCGACCAGCCGGATCGTTTCAGTCAGGTCCTGGATGGTGCTGCCTCGAACACCGATGATCTGCTTCTCGCGCAGGACCATGGTTTGGGAGTCGATGCAGTACTCGTCGTCTGTGTAGCCAACCACCACAACGCGACCGCCAGGTCGGCAGATATCAAGCGCCGCCTGGACGGACGTCCGACTGCCAATGTGGTCGACGACCACGTCACACAACTCGCCGCCGGTGCTGTCGAGTATGGCTTGCCGCAGGTCTTGCGCGGCCGTGTTGATCACATGATCGGCGCCCATCGAACGTGCGATATCGAGTTTTTCGTCGTGACGGCTTGTGCAATACGTTTCAGCGCCGCACAGCTTGGCGATTTGAATACCCTGAAAACCCAAGCCTCCCATACCAAGCAGACAAACCCTATCCGCGACGCACACCTGTCCTTGCACCTTGATAGCGCGGTACATGCAGGCGACGGCGTCAGGTATGATCGCCGCTTTGGCGAAGCTCACCTTGGAACTGTTGAAAGTCAAGGCGTTACGGGCTGGTATGGCCATGTATTCCTGCAGTCCGCCGTCCTTTTCGAAGCCGAACCTGGTGAGTCTCGCACACAGATTCGGCAAACCACTGGCGCAGTAGCGGCAGGTCCCGCAGGTCACATCGATGCCGACGATGATGCAATCCCCGACTCGCACGCGGTCGACGTCGTCGCCGATGGCTGTGATGACTCCAGACGTCTCATGCCCCGGCACATGAGGCAACCTGACGGCGGCCACCCGCCCGTCCTGCATGTGCAAATCGGTGCCGCACAAACCGCTGGCCATTACTCTCACCAGCACTTCGCCGGCCTGCGGGACGGGTTTCGGCAGTTGCCGTAGCGCCAGCGGGGCACCGTACTGTTCCAGTACCGCCGCTGTGCTGGTCGTCGTCACGCCGACTCGATGCCATTGGGGAAAATGACGACTTTGACGGCGTTATCCAAGCGGTTGACGAAAGTGTCGAGCGCAGTCCCGAAGTCCTCCAGGGCGAAGCGGTGTGAGATTACATCCTTGACTTCCAGCTGGCCACTCGACATCAGCGAGAGCACGCGGGGGATCGCATTGGGGTCGGCGCGGGAACCGAAAATGGCGATCTCGTTGTGGGCGACGAACTTGAAGGGCACCGGCTCTTGGCGGTCGTCTGATGGCACACCGAGGAGGCCAACCCGGCCACCCTTGCGCGTCATGCTGATGGCCTGGGCGAGCGTGCCCGGGGCGCCGGAGCACTCGAAGGCCTCATCGACACCCAAGTCGCCGGTCAGTGCGCGAACGGCGGCGACTGGCTCCGTTTTCGTGAAGTCGATGCAATCGTCGGCCCCCAATGATTTGGCGCTTGCCAGCCGCGAACCACGCCCGACGACGATGACGCGGGCCGCTCCCATCGCTTTGGCGACTTTGGCCGTACAGACGCCGATAGGGCCGGGGCCGATTACCGCCACGGTGCCGCCGGGGGTGATGCCCGTCAATTCCAGCCCATGGAGCGCGACGCCAGCCGTGTCGCACAGGGCGCCTTCGGCGAAAGAGACATTGTCGGGCATTTTGGTGAGGCTACGGATCGAATACTTCTGATACTGCCCGTAGGCTCCCGGTACTGTGAAGCCGTAATGCTCGTGGCCGGAGGCGATGTCGCCGTAGTTCAGGCACAAGCTGTAACGTCCGCGTTTGCAGTTGTCGCAGTAGCCGCAGCCCTTATGCGCCTCACCGGCGACACGATCACCCACAGCTAAGTCGGTGACACCCTCGCCGAGTGCGACAACCTCGCCGGACCACTCATGGCCGGCGATGAACGGATAGGCGGGTGGCCAGAAGCCAACCAACTCGCCTCTGATGATCTGCGGGTCACTGCCGCAAATCGCCACGGCCCGGATCTTCAGCAGCACTTCCTGGTGGCCCGGCCGCGGCACAGGCACGTCGCGAATCTCAAACGTCCCGGGGCCCGTCAGAACACAGGCCTTTGCGTATTCAGGGACTTGTGGTGCATTCGTCATGCCTCCACCTCTTTCCGGATTTGTTTGAGGGCGAAGACAATGAAATCGTTTCTTGCCTCGACCAGTTCGTCCATCGATTTCGTGGTCCAGTCGTAGAACCCGTGGCCAGTCTTGTGGCCGAGGTTGTTCTGGGCGATGTATTCGTGAAACAGTGGCGACGCCTGCTGGCGTGATGAGATTTCCGGCAACACGGTGTCTTGCACCGCTGCACACAGATCCAGCCCGACGGCGTCAACGTGCTCCAGCGGGCCCCAGACGGGAAAGCGCAGCGCCATACCCATTTTGATGGCGGTGTCGACGTCTTCCGGGCTAGCCAGCCCGATTTCAACGATATTGACGGCTTCGCGGATTATGGCTTGCAACACCCGGTTGGCGAGCTGACCGGGCAGGTCACGCTTGACGATGACGGGAGCCTTTCCCCAACCTGTGAGCAGTTCTTTGACCTGTTCGGCGAGGGCTGGCGACGACTGATCGCCAATGACGATCTCCACCAGCGGCACCAGATGGGCCGGCAACCAGAAATGCGCGGTCAGCGTACGCTCGGGATGCGCTGTGCTGGCCGCAATATCGCTGATGCGCAGCCCGGAGGTGTTGCTCAAGATGGGGACGTCTGTGGGGACAAGCGAGTCCAAGCTGGCGAACACGGCTTGTTTGGCTTCGAGGTTCTCGTAGATGGCTTCGATCACAACGAAGGCGTCGGCAGCGGCGTCCGGCAGCGATGATGCCACGGCCAAGTTGTCCACGGCTGCGGAACTGGCGGATGGACTGCATAGCCCGTAGCGTTGCAGATCCGCCACCATCTGGGCGGACCGATCGAGGACGGTCTGTCTGGCCTGGTCATCCGAGTCATAGAACAGCACCCGATTGCCGGCGACAGCGGCGCAGCAACCGATGGACGACCCCATGGCGCCAGCGCCGACGATCAAAACGGTGTCTCGCATTACTACCTTCTTTTCTGTGAGGTGGTCAGGTGTTCCGGCCGGTCACCTCGGGCCGGAACACCCAACCACTTTCGAAGACTAGCCCTGGCTCTTGCAGAAGTCAGTCGCCGCGGCTGTGTTTGCAGCGTCGGAGCCGGCAGGCAGCGCGGTGCAGACATTTGCCTGAGTGACCTCAATCGGGGTCAGCAAGTAGCTGGGCACGTCGTGGTCGCCGTTGTTCTGGTAGGCGTTGAACGTGATGGGCTGGCCCTGCTGGATGGCCTGAACCATCTGGATGACCTCGGTGGTGTCAAGAGTCGGGTCTTTGTCGATCGTCTGGTACTGCTGGCCGGCGGCGATCGACTGAATCGTCAGATCCTCCGCGTCCATGCCGGTCACCACAGGGTCGGCCTGTCCGGCCGCTTCAACAGAGGCGAGGATCGCCCTGGCGAGGGGGTCGTTAGGCGAGAGCACGCCGTTGATTTTGGTGCCGTTGCCGTAGTAGCCCGACATGAGGGAGTCCATGCGGGTCTGGGCGTTCGAGGCCAGCCAGCCCTGGGTAGCGGTCTGTTGCTGCGACGTCTGGCCCGACGGGACCTTCAGCGTGCCGTCATCGATCTTGGGTTGCAGCACCTGCATGGCGCATTGGTAGAAGGGCGTCGAGTTGGAGTCGTCCGGCGAACCCGAGAAGACCTCAATATTCCACGGCGAGCTGCCCTGAGAGGCGGCCAGGCCGCGCAGCAGGGCCTGCCCCTGCATGTTACCGATCTGGCAGTTGTCAAACGAGACGTAGGCGTCAATGTCAGGTGTGTTGGTCAGCATGCGGTCATATGCGATGACCGGGATACCGGCCGACTTGGCATCCGCCAGCTGAGTGCCGAGCTGCGATCCGTCAACCGCGCCGATGACAAGCACCTTGACGCCCTGCTGGATCATGGCCTCGATCTGCTGTTGCTGCTCGGTGACGCCGCTGTCGGCAAACTCGACCACCGACTGGAACCCGGCCGCCTGGAAGCCGGTCGTGAAGTACTGGCCGGCCTGCACCCAGTTCGTGGAGGTCTTCTGGGGCAGAGAGATGCCGATTGTTGCTCCGGCGGCGAAGGGCGTGCCGATCGTCGCGGGTGGCGGTGTGGAACTGCTGGCCGACGGGGTTGAGGTGGCGCTCGTCGGCGTGCTGGCAGGCGTTGTGGATGCGCTGCCGCTGGGACTGCTACTGCACCCCGCCAGAAGCAGGGCACAGGCGGCACCCAGTCCGAACAGGGCGGTTACTGTTTTCTTGGATTTCATTGTTTCCTTACCTTTGATGTGTACCTTGTAATGCGATGAGGGTGGATCCCTCATCTGTGCCCGCTTGCTCGGAAGCGGTTTCAACGACACCTTGTGTCGTGTCGCTGATGTCTTTGCGACGTAATTGCAGGCCGCGTTGTAATGTCCCGATGATGGACGGCTTGCCCTGCGCTTTGCTGTAAAGGTCGATGCCGACGGCCACCAGCAGGACGAGGCCCTTGATGATGTCCATCATGTCGTCGCCGACGCCCATCAGGTACAGGCCGCTGTTCAGGGTGGCCATCACTAAGCCGCCGACGATGCAGCCGAAGACGGTTCCGACGCCGCCGGAGACGGCTGCCCCGCCGATGAAGACGGCCGCAATGGCGTCCAGTTCCCAGCCAGTACCGTCGCTGGGGCCGGTCGACCGGGCGCGCCCCAGGTACAAGATGGCGCCCACGGCCGCCATCAGTGACATGTTCGCCATGGCCAGGAAGTAGATCTTCTTGGTGTTGATGCCTGTCAGCCCGGCTGCGATGCGGTTGCCGCCGACGGCATAAACGCCTCGGCCCAGCGTCGTCCGGTTGGAGATGAAGTTGTAGATGATGATCAGCACCACCAGGATCAGGCCGGTGACGGGGAACGACGTCGTGACTGGTCCGGAACCGAAGAGGTACGTCAGGTAGCCGATGACCACGACCAAGAGCAGGAGCCGTGATATGGTCGCCCACAGTGGCGGCACGGGCATGCTGGCTCTGGCCAGCTTGGTCCGCCGACGCAACTCCATCACCGTCAGCACCACGATGGCCGTGACGCCCAGCAGCAGCGTCGAGTTGTTCAAACCGGTGTGCGGGCCCCAGGCCGGCAGGTAGCCGCCGCCAATGTACTGGATCTGCTTGGGTACGCCGATCGACTGGGCCTTGCCGATCCACTGGTAGACACCGCGGAAAAGCATCTGGCCGGCCAGCGTGGTGATGAAACCGGGAACGCCGATGAAGGCCAGCCAGGCACCCTGCCAGGCGCCGATGATCGCGCCAGCGCCGAGCCCGATGATCAGCCCGCCCCACCAGGGGATGCCGAAAGCCTGCACCAGCATGCAGACGGCCAGGCCGACCCCGGCACCGACCACCAGGCCGACGGCGACGCCGGCCATGATCGCCCGGCTCTTGGCGTCTGAGTGGCGGCGCAGCACGGATTTGCCGGCGGCAACGCCGACGCCGAGTCCGACGACAGCCCCGACCGGCATGCCGACCCACCACCAGGCGCTTCCTTCCTTGATGGACAGTGCCACACAGATGCCGACACAGGCTGCCACTGAGCCGCAGGCCAGGTCGATCTGGCCCGTGATGATGACGAACAACATACCGATGGCCAAGACCAGGATGAAAGCGTTGCCGTTCAGCAGATTCATCATGTTGGTCGGCGTCACCATTCGCCCGCCCGTACGCCACTGAAAAAAGACGATCAATAGCACTAGCGCGAAGACCATACCGTACTGGCGTAGATTGCCGCCGAGAATCTGTGAAATGGCTTTCATGAGAGGCGTCCTGGTTGGTTCGTGGCCTGGTCAGCCGTGTCGGTCATTTGTCGCATGAGTGATTCCTGAGTGGCGTCGGCGGCGTTCGTCATGGATGTGATCCGGCCTTCAAATACGGTGTAAATGCGGTCGCAGACGCCGAGCAACTCCGGCAGCTCCGAGCTGATCATGATGACGCCCTTGCCTTCGTCGGCCAGTTGGTCGATCAAACCGTAGATCTCGTATTTGGCGCCGACATCGATGCCGCGCGTCGGCTCGTCGAGAATCGCCAGATCTGGTTCTGTGAACATCCATTTGGCTAGGACAACTTTTTGTTGGTTGCCGCCAGACAAGGTGTTGACGCCGACATCGACCGATGTGGCGCGGATTCGGAGCATCTGCCGGTATTTTTCGGCCAAACTGGATTCTGTGTCGAGGTCGATTACACCCCGTCGGGTGATCCGGGCGATGCCGGCTGAGGTGATCGTCCGTTTGAGGTCGTCCAGCAGATTGAGGCCCTGGACTTTG
Source organism: Propionibacteriaceae bacterium (assembly GCA_009778875.1). GTDB lineage: Bacteria > Actinomycetota > Actinomycetes > Propionibacteriales > Propionibacteriaceae > WRGV01. The sequence goes on from WRFI01000024.1 coordinate 9,157, forward strand.
CGGTCCTCCGGGCAGTAGGCGAGGCCATTGTCGATCGCTGACTTGACGTCTGGCAGCGTCACCTCTTTGCCGTCAATCAGAATCTGGCCCTGCAGCCAGGTGCCCAATGTCCGCCCGAACAGCGACCGGGCCAGTTCAGTGCGTCCTGCTCCGATCAGTCCGGCGAAACCGACGATCTCGCCTCGCCGCACATAGAAGCTCTCGCGATCGCAGATCAGCTTTCCCGGTATCAGCGGATGCTCGACGGTCCAGCCGCGGACCTCGAAAAACACATCGCCGATCTTTGGCGAATGGGCTGGGAAGCGCGATTCCAGGTCGCGTCCGACCATGTCACGGATGATGCGGTCCTCGTCGACAAGACCTGCCGTCACGGGAAAGTCTTCGACGACCTTGCCGTCCCGAATGACCGTGATGGCGTCAGCGATAGCGGCGATCTCGTTCAGCTTGTGCGAGATCATGATGCTCGTCAGGCCCTTGGCTTTGAGTCCTCGCAGGATATTCAACAGGTTGGCGGAGTCATCCTCGTTGAGCGCCGATGTCGGCTCGTCCAGGATCAGCAGGCGCACATTCTTGCTGAGGGCCTTGGCAATCTCGATCAACTGCTGCTGCCCGACGCCGAGGTTCTTGATTGCCGTATCCGGGTCAACATTGAGGCCGACGCGGTCCAGCAGGTCGATGGCCCGGCTCCGCGCCTCGATCCAGTCGATCACCCCGCCGCGGCCGGTAACCTCGTTCCCGAGAAAGATGTTCTCGGTGACAGACAGCTCCGGGATGAGTGCCAATTCCTGATGGATGATGGCGATGCCGGCTTCTTCAGATTGACGGATTGAGTTGAAGGCAACCGCTTTGTCTTCAAAGATGATCTCGCCGTCGTAGGAGCCATGTGGGTAGACGCCGGACAGGATGCGCATGAGCGTTGACTTGCCTGCGCCGTTCTCGCCGCAAATGGCGTGCACCGTGTCGGCTCGCACTGACAGATTGACGTCGTCCAGAGCCACCACGCCGGGGAACGTCTTGGTGATGTGGCGCATCTCCAAGACGATCGAGGATGGCTCGACAGGTTGGCCCCCCTCGAATGACAACGTAATCATACTGACAATCTACGCTTTGCCGACGGACCTGTCAATTACCGCTATCAAATTGTAATCTTGACCTTGATAAGCTTGATGACGAGGGCAAATGATGTGTTGCGGGTGGTGGAAGGATCGACGGCTATCATGCGCCAGACAAGAAAACAACGTTGTCAATTGTGAACCTGCTATGATTGTGGGCTGATCTCAACCGCATCAGGTCAGCAGGCTAGTCGGGATGAGTGGTAACGTCAGGGCCATAGCCCTGAGAAGAAGGTTGCGATGATTGGTGAGCAATCCCGCCGGTCCACGCTTCATGACGTGGCCCGCCTGGCGGACGTCAGCATCAAGACCGTGTCCCGCGTGATCAACGGCGAGCCAAACGTCGCGCCGACCACGGCACAAAACGTTCGCGACGCGATAGAGATGTTGCATTACCTTCCCGATGCGGCGGCCGCCAATTTGGCCCGCACCGGTCGCGAGACACGGTCCATCGCGTTGCTCATTCCGACGGTCGACAACCAGTTCTTCGCCCGCATCTTCCACGGTGTCGAGCAGGTGGCCCATGAGCATGGTTTCGTCGTTTTTGCGGCCTCTACCGACTTGGACCTGGCCACGGAGGAGTCGCTCATCAGGATTTTTGCGTCCCGTCAGGTGGACGGGTTCATCATTGCGCCGGCGCCCGGTGATCACCGCGGTGTCATGGCTTTCCTTGGCACACGCATGCCGTGCGTCTTCATCGACCAGACGCCGGCCGGCGTGGTGGCTGACGTCGTCACAGTTGACAACGCGGCGGCCGCCCGCGAGGCCGTCACCCACTTGTTGCACTTCGGGCATCGGCGCATCGGGTTCATGGGCGACGACGCCAATTTGTCGACGGCCTACCAGCGGCGGGCGAGCTACGAGGAAACCCTGCGGGCGGCGGGCGTGGTGCCCGATTCGGACCTGGAAGAGATGGGTATCTGCGACACCGAAGGCGCGGAGGCGGCAGTGCGGCGCCTCCTCGGATTGACTGATCCAGCCACCGCCATTTTCGCCTCCCGCAACATGGCAGCCATCGGCGCCGTTCGGGTGCTTCAGCAAATGGGGTTGTCCCATCGCGTGGCGTTGGTCGGCATGGGCGAGATCGACGTGTCTGACCTTTTGGAGCCTCCTCTGACCGTGATGGCCCAAGATCCGCTTGGTTTTGGACGGCTGGCAGCTCAACGCCTGTTTGAACGTATCGATGGGCACGACGAGACGCCGCGCACATTGATCGCTCCGGCCCATCTGGTTACGCGAGGGTCGGGGGAGATCCTGCTCAGTCGCTGAAGGAATCGCTTTAGGCCGGTGCGGCGGTTCCGTCGATCACGGAGCCGACCCACTGATTGTGGCTGGTCACCCAACACAGCCCCGCCAAGACCCCGTCGTTCCAGGCCGCTTCGTCGGGATAAGAGATGGCGATTATTCCCCGCAATGCAGATGGCACGCCAAGCGCGTCCTTCAAAGAGTTGCACCGTTGCGACAACGAGATCTCGAACTGCATTCCATCAGAAAAGTCGGGCATTCCCTCCGAAAGGTCCACGAACCCGGCCACCTGAAATGTGTGCGGCACGGCACAGTCAACTGTCGGCACACCGCCGGTCAGGTCGTCGGGTGGATCGACCGTCAGGCAATCGCCCTGCTTGAGGTGGCCATAGTAGGCGCTCTCCGCGGCAGTCAATTTCTCTCGGTCGCGCTGGTACGGGGTCGCCGCGGGAGGCAGCGCCCGCCAATCTGCTGTGCTCGACGCCGTGGGCTGCCGCGTTGGAGAGGTAGTAGTCGACCGGGCAGTTGGCGGAGCAACTGACGGGGTATGCAGAGTCATGGACGGCGACACGGGGACGTTAGGACTTGGCGAGCGGAAATGCCAGACCGTCAAACCGACGCCGACAAAGACGCACAAGCAGACGAGCACAGCCACGATCACCGCGGCCGGCGAGGTGGACCGGGGCGGAGTGGCTGGCGGACCGTAATATGGCGCAAAAGGTGGTTGGGGTTGCCAAGGCTGGGGCGCAGGCTGAGGCTGCACGGGCTGAGGGTTGGCGAACGGCGCTTGAAAGGCTGGCATGCTGGGGTGGCCGAGCCCGTTCCCCTGCTGGTCAAAACTCATGGCAACGATTGTAGTGGTCGGCTACAGGTGTTCCGCCAGAAATTCCAGGGCGTCGCTGCGCATTTGCGGCGTCTCGGCGTGCCCGGTGTCGTAGATCTCAAGGTGCCAATTGTCTGGCGCCTCGGCATAGGCGTCGCGCAGTGCTTCATCGACGCGCCGCAGCCCGTCCACTGGCGTCAGCGGGTCGTGCGAACCGGCCAAGGACAGGTGCGGCCTTGGCGCGATGAGTTCGTTGATCTGCGCGGTGGTGAAGTGTTTCAGCAGGCTGGGGACGAAATAGAAGACGCCATGCCCGTCGAGGTCTGGCGAGTCGACGATGGTGTCGAAATCCGTCAGGCAACACAGGTCAACGCAAACTTTGAGGCGTTCGTCAAGTGCCGCCAGCCACCACGACATGGTGCTTCCCATGGACATGCCCATGGCGGCGATGCGGCTGGCGTCAACCTGGGGCAGAGAACTCAGAAAGTCCATCGCCCGCAAGCTGTCATAAACCATCAGACCCCAAACGGTTTGGCCCCGCCACAGAGTGCGTTTGAAAAAGGCCGACTCGGTGACGCCGCTGCGCTCGCCAAACAGCCAGGCATCAATCGTCAGAACCGCCCAGCCGCGCGATGTCAGCTCGTCCACATACGGGGTGGGCTGCAGATAGGTGTTGCCGAGAAGCAACTCATTCTTGCCAAGTTCATAGCGTCCGCCGTGCGAGTGCGAGAACAAGACGGCCGGGACGGGACCAAGCCCCGCTGAGTCAGGCATCGCGAAATAGGCCGGCACCGTCTGAACGCCATTCAGGTCGAGCTCCAGCGTCTGCAGCGTGTATCGATCACGGTGCTGCGTGTGCACAACGCTGGCGGCGATGGGACGATTGCGCGGCGGCAGGTCGCCCAGCAGTGAGTAGAGTTCGGCCCGCCGCCCGGACTTTTGGTCTGCTGTCATGATCATATGTCAACCCTAGTCGTTTGCCCCCACAAGCCAGGTGTTATGGTACGAGGGTGCCGATCGAGAGGACGCAGGGATGAAGATATCATCTTTTCTTTACGGGGACGATACGAAGCTGGCCTCCTGGGAGGGTGTTCCGCTGACCTTTCAGATCATGGTCAGCCAGGGTGCTCACATCGTTTCCGACCCGACGGGTGGTGTGGCCGTGGCCGGGGATTTCAAGGCGGGCCGGGATCGTCTGTTGGCCTTTTTGGACGACTTGGGGCAGCGGGGCCTGCTTGACCGGGCGACCCTGGACAAAGCGGTTGCACATATCGCTTCAGCGTTGTACCGCGTCAGTCCGGCCCCGGAGTCGGCGGTTCTGAAGTTGACGGCGGCTGACGGCGCCGCCGAGTTGAGCGCCCTGTTGGCTGATGTGGGCGATGTTGACGCGTTGATAGCCCGCTATTTGTCGCAGTGGGAGGTGTTGGCGGCGTCTGGTCAGCAGGATGTGATTTGGTTGCAGCTGGGTGTCGCCCAGGCTGTGCATCGTCCGGATCCGGTTGCGCGATCGGTGGCCTCGCCGCCGTCTGCCCAGTCACACGGGCGCGCTCGCCCAGCGGCGACCGAACCAGTTGTGTTCGAGCGTCCCATCGGGGTGGCAGTTGTCTGTGTCATCCAAATCATTGCTGGCATTATCACAACGATTGTCTATCTGATAGGACTGGCAGCACTGTTGTCATACCAGCCGCCGGTCGGTTCGGTGGTGCTGGAAGGTGTGAGTCTGCTGCTTGTCGTTGGCCCGATCGTCCTGGCGTTCTTCGTTTTCAACGGATCATCTGTGGCCCGAGGTATCTTTACCGTCCTGGTTGCGCTCAATCTTGTAAGTGATCTGATCAACATATTCACCAACCCGGACTGGAGCCATGGGCTGAACATGGGGCTGTCGATCGTTTACCTGGTGGTCTTGTATAGCGCAAGCGCAAACGACTACTTTTCCCAGACCCGGCGTTAAGCTCGTCGCTGGGGCTTTTGGCGTTTCGTCATGATCATATGTCAACCCTAGTCGTTTGCCCCCACAGGCCAGGTGTTATGGTACGAGGGTGCCGATCGAGAGGACGCAGGGATGACGACACGATCTTTCCTTTACGGGGACGACACGAAGCTGGCCGCCTGGGACGGTGTCCCGCTGACCTTTCAGATCATGGTTAGCCAGGGTGCTCACATCGTTTCCGACCCGACGGGTGGCGTGGCTTTGGCGGGGGATTTCAAGGCGGGCCGGGAGCGTTTGTTGGCGTTCTTGGACGAGTTGGGGCAGCGGGGCCTGGTTGATCGGTCGGCGTTGGCCGCGGCGTCGGCCAACATCGCGTCGGCGATGTACCGGGTCAGTCCCACCCCGGAATCGGCGGTGCTGAAGTTGACTGCTGCCGACGGCACCGCTGAGTTGGGCATCCAAGCTCAGGCCTTGTTGGCTGATGTGGGCGATGTTGATGCGCTGATTGCCCGCTATTTGTCGCAGTGGGAGACGCTGGCGGCGTCTGGTCAAAGCGATGCGATCTGGTTGCAGTTGGGTGTTGCTCAGGCGGTGAATCGCCCGGCTCCGGTTGCCCGATCGATGGGATCGCCGTCTGCCCAGTCTTACCGGCACGCCCGTCCGGTGGTGATCGAACGGCCTCTCGGCGTGGCGGTTGTCTGCATCATCCAGATCGTCTTCGGCATCATCGTAACGGTTCTCTATCTGGTAGGACTGTCGGCGCTCTCGTCGTACACGCTGCCGACTGGTGTCGGAGTGGTGCTGGTTGTTGCCCTGTTACTCATGATTGGCACTGTCGCCCTGGCGTTCGTGGTCTTCAGCGGATCGTTCATGGCCCGACGAATCTTCACCGTCCTGGTTGTCATCAGTCTCGTTGTCGACCTGTTTCAATTCCTCAGCAACCCGGCGTGGAGTCCGGTGGCGAACTTTGTGCTGTCGATCGTTTACCTAGTGGTGCTGTACAGCGAAGGCGCGAACGCCTACTTCAACCAGACCAAGCACTAGCTGACCTGGTTGCCCACGACCCATCCGTCGCCCTCTTGGACCATCTCAGGCTCTTGCGGCTCGATGGAGGCTGCCACCGGCTGCTGTTCGACTTGACTGGTGGCGGCGGAGATGCGCCTCGACAGGATGTCGAACAGGACGGCCAGCACCAGGATGCCGCCTTGGACGACGTACTGGTACGAGATCGCGATGTGCATGATGAGCATGCCGTTGACCAGCGACTGCATGATCAGGGCGCCGATCAGCGACCCGGTGACCCGGCCAATGCCGCCGGCCGGCGAGCAGCCGCCGATGAAGCATCCGGCGATCACCAACAGCTCGAAGCCCGTGCCGGCGGTCGGGTTGGCCGCCGCCATGCGCGAGGCCAGCAGGACGCCGCCCAGGCCCACCAGTGAACCCATGATGACGAAGACCAGAGCGGTCACCTTGGCCACGTTGACCCCCGACAGCTCGGCTGCCTCGGGGTTGCCGCCCAGGCCGAAGATGTGACGTCCCAGCCGGGTGCGGCTTTGCAGGGAAGCGACGAACACCACCACGGCGCCCAGGATGATCATTGCGTACGAAATGCCGTTGAAG
>WRFI01000025.1 GCA_009778875.1 Propionibacteriaceae bacterium
ACCTGGTGGCTGACCAGCGCGGCGGCCGCCCCGGCCTGGGCGGCGGCGGCGACGAAGTCGTGACCGTCCACCCTCGCCCCGGGAATCGCGACGAACAGGCACCCCGGCGTGACCAGATGTGAGTCAAGCGCCACGCCCGGCCCGACCATGACATCGTCGCCCACCAATCGCCCTTGGGCAACGGCGGCGATCTGCGAGGCCAGGCGTGGTTTCATCGACGCTCCCCTACGGCTGGTAATCGATCGGATCGGTGTACGGCGGGTTGCCAGTCGGCGCGATTCCGTAGTGCGGCAGGGCCAGCATCATCAGGTCACGGGCGGTCGGCATGGCAACGGTACCACCGAACGTCCCGCCGGCGGGATTGTCCAGCACCACGTACACCAGAATCGTCGGGTCGTTGACCGGGGCCACCCCGACGAACGACGCCGTCCAACCCGAGTATTGGCCGGTGGCCGAGTCGACGCGCTGGGCGGTGCCCGTCTTGCCGGCCCAGGTGTAGCCGGGAATGGAACGCTGCTTCGCATACAGGGACGAATCGGTGACCGACTCCATCATGTTGATCACTTGGGCCGATGTCTCGGCACTGATCACCCGATGGGATTCTTGCTGGGGCTGCGGCACGGGCACCCCGTCCGCGGTCGTCACCGACTTGATGATCGTCGGCTGGATGTATGTGCCGCCGTTGGCGACCGCGGCCACCGCCGTCGCCTCTTGCAGCGGGGTCACGCTGATCGACTGGCCGAAGGCAATGCGGTCCCGCTGATAGTCCGGCATCGACGCGTCCGGCACGATGCCAAGAGACAGGTTGCCCTCGCCGGGCAACTGAATGCCGGTTGGTTGCCCGAGTCCGAAGGACCGCAGGTAATCGACCGTGGCCTGCTTGCTGGACTGGCGGGCGAGCAGCACCGCGCCGATGTTGGACGAGTAGGCCACCACGCCGCGGGCCGTCAGGTACCAGGTGCCGTGCCCCTCGGAGTCGGTGATGGTGTGTCCGCCTGACTCAATGCTCGGCGGCACGACGACGCGGGTGTCGGGGGTGATCAGCCCCTGATCGATGAGGGACGACATCGTCAATACCTTCTGAACCGAGCCGGGCTCGAAGGTCATCTCCACCGCCCGGTTGCCCAGCGTGGCGGGGTCGGCCTGGCCGAAGTTGTTGTTGTCGAAGGTCTGGGCGTCGGCCATCGCCAGGATCTCGCCGGTCTTCACGTTCATGACGATGGCGGTGCCCCAATCGGCCCCGAACTGGGCCACTGCCCCGTTGATTTCCTGCTGCGCGGCCATCTGCATGGTGGCGTCGATGGTCAACTCGATGTTGTCGCCGTTGACGGCCGGCACCAGCGTGTTGACGCCCAGCGGGATGATGCCGTAGGCGCCGCGCTCGCTGCTCGACTGCCCGTCGATGCCCTTGAGAATGGCATTCTGGGAATACTCCAAGCCGGCCAGGCCGTTGCCGTCCGAGCCCACGAAGCCGAGCACGTTGGAGGCCAGCGAACCGTCCGGGTAGACGCGCAGCGGCGTCTGTTCGGCAGACAGCCCGTACCAGCCGCCCTCGTTCATGTCGTTGACTATCTTCGCCCAGGTGTAGGCCGGCACATTGGCGGCGATTGGCTCGTACTGGTTCGGCGAGCCGTCCGACCGGTTCTGATTGGTCAGATGCCACAGGTAGTCATCGAGGGAGCCCCCCAGGTCGGTCATCAGGATCTGGGCGATGGCCTCGGGCGCCTGGCTGGCCTTGGCCTGCTGGGTGGACGACAGTGTGGTGCTGCGGGCGATGCCGTTGGTGGCGATGCCGTAGGGGTCGGCGATGACGCGGACATACGGCAAGGTCTCGGCCAGCACGGTGCCGTTCCGATCCGTCACAGTCCCCCGGTTGGCCGGCAGCACCTGCGGCTTGGTCGTCAGGTTGGCGATCGCCGTCGCGGCAGCGCCGTTCGCGTCGATGCCCTGAACCCACAGGGCCCTCACCGCCACCAAGCTGGTGAAGACGGCGACCGCGGTGAGCAGGGCTTTGATGCGACGGGCCGAGCTCGTCCGAACGTTGACTCTGGCCATCTCAGTTCCCCCCCGCCGACAGCGGTGCGGCCGTCTGGTCTTCTGTTGGGCTTACGTCGTCCGACGGACTCTGGTCGTCAGACGGCCTCTGGTCGCCGACGGTCGGTGCCGGGGTCGGCGTCGGCGTCGGGTAGAGCTTGATCGTGATGGGCGATGTCGTAGAGCTGGGGTCGGGTATCGACCGCGGCACGGCGTTGCCGGGCAGCGGCGTCGCGTCGCCGGTGATCGCCCCGGTGCCGAGATCCAAGAAGGCCACCTTGGTGTTCGGGCACATGCCGATGGCCGACGCCTGCTGGGCGAGGCTCGTGACAGAACCGACCCTGTCGACTTCGGCCCGCAGCGCCGAGACCTCGTCGCCCAGGGCTTTGGCCTGCGACTGGTCTTGGCGAAGCTCCGCCGAGCCCGACTGGATGTTGATGTTCAGCGCCAGCAGGCCAACCATGCCAACCACCATCACGCCCGCCAGCCCCAGCGCGAAGGGCACGTTGCCGAGGCGCTTGTTGCTCTTGACCGCCGTCAGCGGCACACCGCTCATTTTGCGTCCTCCCTAACTCTGGTGATGACACGCATGCGCGCCGATGCGGCGCGCGGGTTGATGGCCACCTCGTCCGGCGACGGACGGATGGCCTGGTCGCTCACTTGGGCGAAACGCGGCTGCAACGATTCCGGCACAACCGGCAGGCGGCGCGGCGCCTGCGACGTGGCAGCGGCCCGGAACCCCTGCTTGACAATGCGATCCTCCAGCGAATGGTACGAGATGACGGCCATCCGGCCGCCGACGCAGAGGCGCGCCAACGCCTTGGGCAAGGCTTTTGTGAGCGCCGCCAGCTCATCGTTGGTGGCGATGCGAAGCGCCTGGAAGACGCGCTTGGCCGGGTGTCCGCCGCTGCCGTACCGCACAGCCGCCGGCATGGCCGCCGTCACCACTGCGGCCAGCTGACCGGTGGTTAGGATAGGGGCTTGTTGGCGCGCCGCCACGATCGCCTGCGCGACGCGCAAGGCGTGCGGCTCCTCGCCGAAGTCTCGGATCACCCGGGCCAGGTCGGTGTCCGGCCAGGTGTTGACGATGTCGGCAGCGGTGACGGCCGTCCGGTCGTCCATCCGCATGTCGAGAGGTCCGTCCTGCGTGTAGGCGAAGCCGCGGCCAGCCTCGTCAATCTGCAAGCTGGACAAGCCGAGGTCGAACAGTATGGCCTGGACGCGGTCGATGCCGGCATCGTCCAAGACGGCACCGAGATCGTCGAACCGGGCCTGCACCAGGGTGACGTCGAACCCCGCCAACCGGTCGCCCGCCAGCGCCAACGCCTCGCCGTCGCGGTCGATGCCAACCAGCGAAGTGCCCGGACAGGCCTCCAGCAAAGCCGCGGAGTGACCGCCAAGGCCCACGGTGGCGTCGAGCATGGCGCAACCGGCGCCCAACACCGGTTGCAAGGCGTCCAAAACCTCCGCCAGTAACACTGGCGTATGCGTGGGTTGCGCCATGACCGCCACCATCGCCTCCTTGTTCTGCCTCACGCCGCCCTTCCCGCCCAACACCGGGGAAGTGATGTTGGGAGGGCCGGCGACGTCAGACCCCGATCTCTCCGTTCAGCTCGGCGAAGGGAGAGGTCTGCTCTTGTTCGTATTGCTCCCATAGTTCCGGATTCCACAGCTCGACATGATCGATGGCCCCCGTCACCACCAGATCCCTGTCGAGGTTGGCCCAGGACCGCAGATTGGCCGGGATGCTGACCCGTCCCTGCTTGTCGGGCGCCGAGTCGCTGGCACCGGCACCCAGCATGCGCTTGTAGTCCCGAACCTGCTTGATGGTGCCCGGGGCGGTCACCTTTTCGATCATCCCGACGAAGGCGTCCGTGGTGTAGATGGCCAGGCATCGCTCCTGCCCGCGCACCACAACCAGACCAGTCGCCAGCTCGTCCCGGAATTTCGGCGGCAGGAAGAAGCGGCCTTTCTCGTCGAACTTTGGTGTATAGGTACCCAAGAACACGATGTCCACCTCCTCCACAAGCTATCCCGGGGTCGCCTCCTGCGATCCCATTTCATCCACCATACCCCCAAACACACCACCTTGCCACATTGGAAACACGTCAATGCGTATTTGTGTGTCTACTTAAGACGAGACATTTCTGGTGGCACGAAGCCGCCGAAGCCCAGGTCGGCCAGTTTTTGGCGGACAATCTGGCAGCCCGCGTCCAAGCTGGCGGCGTCGGCGGGTTTGGCGTTCGCGAAGCTCATGCCCCCCTGATCAGCCAGGGAAAAGACGTGCAGATGCAGATGCGGCACGTCGAAACCGGCCACCATCATGACGGCCCTCGTGCCAGGGAACCCGGCCTGCTGCGCCAAACCGATGCGCTTGGCGACCACCATCAGGTGAGCCACCAGATCGTCGGGCGCATCCACGAACGCACCGATTTCCTGACGGGGGACGACCAGCATGTGGCCCGCGATGATCGGTTCGATGGTCGAAAACACCACGCACTGGTCGTCGGCGTAGGCGAAGCGTCCCGGTATCTGGCCGGCAATGATCAGTGAAAAGACACTGGGCATCAGTTACGCCGATCCGATGTCTCACCGACGTTGCTGGCCTGCGTGTCATCGGTGTGTTTCGGGCGGATCATGGCGACCGCCACGCCGGCGAACATGACCAGGAAACCAAGCACCGAGATGGGAAACTTGACCAGCATGCCCACGATCAACAAGGCCAGCCCGACCACGAAGCAGGCTATGACGATTGCCCACCGGCGGGGTGTCGGCGATTCCGAGTGTGTCTCCAGCTTGCGCGCGAGATCCGGATCCTCGGCGCGCAAGGACTCCTCCAGTTGGTCCAGCAACCGCTGTTCGTCAGCCGACAATGCCATGAGTACAGACTACTCGCAACCGCAACGCTCGTCATCGCGGTACACTTGTAGGTCGGGCATTTGCGGGGCTCGCTTATTGCCCTTTGGACCTTTTTCGAAGTGAGGCACAGTGAGCGGATCGGCGGCTACCCGGCTGACGCACGAGTTGGCAGCAGAGCAGACCATCATCGACAACGCCTACCGGTGTTTGCGTGACGCCGTCTCGTCAGCGCGTGAGATCGACGAGGAATCTCACCGGCTATTCACAACCGATCGGGGCGATTGGCACAGGGAAGAAGACGGCACCGCGCTGTATGAGCGCGACGCCTTCGCCTTCCAGGCGGCCAAACGTCTGGCGGTGCTGGAGGCCGAGCATGAGGGGCTGGTGTTCGGACGTCTTGATCTCACCGACGGGGAAACGCGCCACATCGGCAGGCTGGGAGTGCGTTCGGCGGACTTCGAACCGCTGGTGATCGACTGGCGGGCGCCGGCCAGCGAACCCTTCTACCGGGCAACCTTTGCCGACCCCATGCGTGTGACCCGGCGCCGCGTCATCCAATGCGCGGGCGAGAAAGTCATCGGCATTGAGGACGATCTGTTGGACGCCGACAACGCCGGGAACCTGGCGGTGCTGGGCGAAGGCGCCCTGCTGGCGGCCCTGACGAGGGCGCGGGGAGACACCATGCACGACATCGTCGCGACCATCCAGGCCGAACAGGACGAGGCGATCCGGGCACCTTACCAGGGCGTCACCATCATCTCGGGCGGCCCCGGTACAGGCAAGACGATCGTCGCCCTGCACCGCGCCGCCTACCTGCTCTACACATACCGGCGCCGCCTGGCGCAGGCCGGCGTGCTGATCGTCGGACCGTCCACCATTTTCATGCGCTACATCGAGCGGGTGCTGCCGGGGCTGGGCGAGGATTCCGTCACCCTGAAGGCGCTTGGGCAGGTGGCTGGCGACGTCATCGACGCCGAGGCCAACCGATATGACGACGCCGACACCGCCGCGCTGAAAGGCAGCCTGCGGCTGTTGCCGGTGCTGCGCCGTCTGGTCGCCGAACCGCTGGCCCAGCCGGAAGAGGCCCAGACGTTGTCGGTGTCAATCAAGGGCATTATCTTGACGATTCGCCCCGATCAGCTCTTCGACATCCGGCGTCACGTGCTGGCCTCACAAAAGTCCAACCGGGGGCTCAAGGCCGCTGTGGCGTTGGTCCTGGAGGCGCTTTGGCAGCAGGCCCCCGAAGACATCACCGACAGCCTGGACTTCGACTCCTTCACCGACAACGTCACCGGCCAGGCCCGCTGGCAGATGTTTTTGCAGGCCTGGTGGCCAATCCTGGACGCCGAGCAGGTGCTGGCCCGGCTGGCGTCACCCCCGCTGCTGGCCCGAGTGGCCGAGGGCGTGCTGAGTAAGGACGAGCAGGCGCTGCTGGCGACCAGCTTGGCCCACGCCGCCGGTTACGCGCCGGGGTTGGGGCTGCCCCACCCGAACTGGACCATCGCCGACATGGCGCTGCTGGACGAACTGGTCGCCCTGATCGGTCCGGCGCCGATCACGGACGTCCGCGAACCGGACGTCTTCATCGAGGGCGGCGACGACGTCGAGGAATTGGTCACCACCGCCGACCTGCTGACCGACAAGCGCGAGGTGGACGCCGAGGCCGACCCGGAGGAGACCTTCGGCCACATCCTCGTGGACGAGTCGCAAGACGTCACGCCCATGCAGTGGCGGATGCTGCGCCGCCGCGGGCCCCAGGCGTCGTGGACGATCGTCGGCGACCCGGCCCAAAGCTCCTTTCCCGACCCCGAGCAGTCGGCCGCCGCCATTGAATCGCTGATCGGGCACGCCCCGTCCCGCCAGTTCCGCCTGGCCACCAACTACCGCAGCCCCAGCGAGGTGTTCGCCCTGGCCAGTGCCTACATCATTGCCCATGAGCCGGGCGCCGACCTGCCTTTGGCGATCAGGGAAACCGGCGTCATGCCGAGCCTGCGTGTCGTGGCCGAAGGCTCGCTGGACGATGGGTTGCGCGGGATTGTTGACGAATTGCTGCCCCAATGCGACGGCACGCTGGGCATCATCGTCCCGGCGGGCCGGTTCGCGGCCATTGCCCGCCTGCCTTGGCCGGAGCCCGTCAGCGTCGTCACGGCGCTCGACGCCAAAGGCATGGAGTACGACGACGTCATCGTCGTGGCGCCCGACGAGATAGTGGCGACAACAGCCGGCGGGCCGCACCCGCTTTACGTCGCGCTGACGCGCCCCACCCAGCGGCTGGTCACCGTTGATCTCGACGGGCCAGGAGCGTGGCGAGAATCTCTCGGGTGACCCCCGACCGGTTCTGCGTGAAGAAATGCAGCCCGGGCGCACCGAGATCCAACAACCGCTCGGCCAGGCTCACACCGATCTGGGCACCCTCGTCACGAACGGCCAACGGGTCGGTGCCCGCCTGCTCCAGCCTGGAGGTGACGGCCGCCGGCAGCGGCGCCCCCGACAACTGCGCGAACCGTTCCACCTGGGCCAGGTTCGTGATCGGCATCAGGCCGGCCACTATCGGCATCGTCACGCCGCCATGCCTTGACCGGGCCACCAGGTCCTGATAGCGGCGCGGGTCGAAGAACAGTTGGGTGATGGCGAAGGACGCCCCGGCGCTCTGCTTGTCGGCCAGTATCTGGGCGTCCAGGTCGAAGCCGCCGCCCGGGTGACCGTCCGGGAAGGCACCAACCCCCACCTCGAAGCCCCGGCTGCGCACGAAGGCCACCAGCTCAGTGGCGTTGGCCAGTCCCCCGGGCACCGGTTGCCAGGGTTTTGACGGCCCGCCCGGTGCGTCGCCGCGAATCGCCAGGATGGTGCGGACCCCCGCGCCCGCATAGTCGTCGAGCGCGGCTTTCAACTGATCGGTGGTCTGGCCGGTGCAGGTCAGGTGGCCGACGATGCGGAAGTGTGACTGGGCCGCCAGCCGCTTGACCGCCTGGATGGTGCGCTCCCGCGACGAGCCGGACGCCCCGTAGGTGACGGAAACGAAGTCGGGTGCCAGCGGCTGCAGGCGCTCGGCGGTGACCACCAACTGGTCGAGCCCGGCGGCGTCCTTTGGCGGAAAGAACTCGAAGGAGAAGGTCGGACGCTCCCCCGTCAGCAGCTCTGCGATCGTCGATTCCACAGCAATACTCTAACAACCCCCTCTGTTTTAAGCTTGACTGGTGATCTTTGACCCGGACGACCCCCTCAACCAGACCTTCCGCGACGCCGTCGCCCACACCTTGAGCGACGCCCTGGTTGACGCCCGGGCCGATATCGCCGGCTTCGACGCGGCGCTTGGCCCGCTGATCGACCTGGTGATACCGCTGGCGCTTGGGGGCAAGCACTTCCGCCCGGCGTTCCTCTGGTGGGCGCACGTCGGCGTGGCTGGCGAGCCGGCCGACCCCGCGCCACTGCTGCGGTTGGCGTCCAGCCTTGACCTGATCCACGCCGGCTTGCTGGCACACGACGATTTGATCGACGACGCCGCCACCCGCCGGGGAAAACCCAGCGTCCATGCGGGCGCGTCCCGCCTGTCGGATCCGCCCAATCAGGCGCTCGGTGCGGCGGCCGCCATCGTCGGCGGCCTGCTGTTGATCCAGTGGGGCGAGCGGCTGGCGCAACAATCGGGCCTGCTGACGCCGAAGGCTCAAAAGGGGCTGGACGACTTGCTGAACCGCGTTCTGGCCGGGCAACTGGCGGACGCCTGGGCCAGCGCCGGGGGCGATCTGACCGGCCCCGGCGGGGAACGTCCGCTCAGCGCCGCCGAAAAGGTGGCCGAGATCGACGACCTCAAGGCGGCCAGCTACACGGTCGTCGGCCCCGTCACCTTGGGTGCCCTGGCCGGGCGTGCCGACGCCCAGCAGTTGGCGGGGTTGGATCGCTTTGCCTGGCCGGTGGGCCGGGCCTTCCAGGCCCGCGACGACGTGCTGGCCGTCTTCGGCGACGAGGCCCGCACCGGCAAGCCGTCCGGCAACGACCTGCGACAAGGCAAGGTGACGGCACTCGTCGGCAGCGCCTTGACCATGGCCGACGCGGCCGGGCTGGCGACGCTTCACGCGGTCATCGGCGACATCGACGCCAGCGACGAGAGCGTGGCGCGGGCTCGCGACGTCATTGCGTCATGTGGGGCGTTGAGCGCCGTCGAGCGGGCGATCGCCGCGGACATCGATCAGGGCGTGCGGGCACTGGACGAGGCCGGCCTGGCCCCGGTCGGGCGGGCCGGTTTGGTCGCTTTGGCCCGGGCTGCCGCCGACCGCGACAGCTAGCCTTGCCAGCCTTTGGCGATGACATCGGCCTCTGGATTGTCCTTTAGCCAAGCCGCCGACAGCTGCTTCCCCGCCTTGTTCATGGCTTTCCGCAGGCGCTCGGGCACCCGGCCGATGTCCCGATGCCACCACGCCATCGCCCCAACTCGCCAGGCCAGGCGCATCGCGCCCGCCGCGATGGCGGACTGGGCGGCATGCTTTTCGTCGACGACGGCGAACCACACCTTGGAGTCCGACTCATCGGGTGGCGCCAATCGCACCGCCCCGGCCACCATTTCGGCCCGGTCGTCATCGGAGGTGCCATCGATGAGCGCGAAATCGAACGCCCCATTGGCCAGATCGTGCCCCAGCGCCACACTGTCGAGCGCCGGACCCGAGCACCAGGCGCCGTGCAAGGCCCACTGATGCGGCCAGCCGGGGGTGGGCGACGACTCGACGACGAAGTCCGGCTGCAAAGACTGCGCCAATGCCCGTCCCGCCTCGTCCTTCGACACGTCGATGCCGTAAAGACGCCCCGGCTTGGCGACATCCCAAACCCTTTTCAAAGACACGACAGCGGCATCGGTCCAGCCGTCTTCCGGCGGCATGGCCAAAACCGCCCCACACTGTGGCGTCAAAGCCCCCACCACGTCGCGCCAGTCATCGTCGTCTTCAACTTCCAGCAAAGCCATCTGCCGCACGCTCGCCATGCGCTCTGGCAGGCCCAAAAGCACTGTCATGTGATCCAGGCTAGCACCACGGCCTCACGCGGAATAACGGCATCAGCGAATATACTGGCCGTATGGCCGCCGCATCTGATCCGCTGGTCGGCGATGTTGTTGACGGCCGGTACGAAATCATCAGCCGAGCCGGCCGCGGCGGCATGGCGACCGTCTACCGGGCCTTGGACCGGCGTCTTGACCGCATTGTCGCGGTGAAGATCATGCGTGACGATCTGGATGACGACCCCGAGTTTGCCAAGCGTTTCGACTCCGAGGCACGCGCCGTCGCCAACCTGTCGAGCGCCCACATCGTGTCGGTTTTCGACCAGGGCGTCGACCGGGGACGTCCCTACATCGTCATGGAGTACATCGAAGGCACCAACCTGAAGGCCGTGCTGGTGCAGCAGGGCGCCCTGCCGCCAGATAAGGCGGTCCGCCTGCTGGAAGACATCGTCAGCGGGGTGGCCGTCGCCCACGCCGCCGGCATCGTGCACCGCGACATCAAGCCCGAAAACGTGCTCATCTCGCGCAGCGGGGATGTCAAGGTGACGGATTTCGGTTTGGCCCGCCAGTCGGACGCGCCCACGATGACCGTGGCCGACGGGGTGCTGGGGTCGCTGAGCTACGTCTCGCCCGAACGCTTGTTGCATCAGGCACCCGTCGACTTCCGCTCCGATGTCTACTCCATCGGTGTGGTGGCATTCGAGATGCTGACCGGGCACAAGCCCTTCACCGGGGACACTGCCGAAATCGTCGCCCAACACCTCAATGCGGACGTTCCGGCGCCGTCCACCATCGTCTGGGGCATACCGCCCTGGCTGGACGCCCTGGTGACGGCCTGCGGCAGGCGCAACGCCGACGCCCGCCCGGCCGATGCCGGTGAGTTGCTGACACGAATCCGTCGCGGACAGGCCGCCACGCTTTACGGCAACGGCCACGAGCCGGCGTTGGTGGCGTCGATGACCGAACCGTCCGGTTCGATGGCGGCGGTGCCACCACGATTCCCGCCCGTGGCCCATGAAGACACTCCCCCGCTGGCCAGCGATTCCGGCCCGGCCGATCGGGTGCCCGCGGTCCGGCAGGTCTTTAAGCGGCGACGCATTTTCGCCGCCATTCTGGCCGCGGTCATCGTGTTGGGCGTGGTGATCGGCGGTTGGTGGCTGTTCTCCGGCCGCTTCACGACAATGCCCGACATCGTCAGCCAAACCACGGACGCCGCCACCGGCCTGGTCGAAGCCGCCAACTTGACGCTGTCGACCGAGGGCGCCTTCTCGGAGGACGTCCCGGCCGGCGTCGTCATCTCATCCACCCCGAAGGCCGGCGCCAAAGTGCCCCGCCACTCCACGGTGCACGCCGTCGTCTCGCTGGGCGCCGAGCGATACACGGTGCCGACGTTGGTGGGCACATCCCAGGCCGACGCCGAGGCGGCCATCGGCAACAACCACCTGACGCTGGGGGCGGTCACCCAGGACTATTCCGACACGGTGCCGGCCGGGTCGGTCATCAGCTCGAACCCCGCCGAGGGCGAATCCGTGCCGCCGAACACCCCCGTCGACCTGGTCATCTCCCAGGGGCCGCAGCCGATCACCGTGCCCGACCTGACCGGCCAGTCACAGCAGGGTGCCACCGACACCCTCACCGGTCTCGGCTTGACCCCTTCAACCGCGCAGGCGAACTCGTGCACCGTCCACGCCGGTAACGTGATTTCGCAGGACCCGGCATCCAGCGCCGACAATCCGGTGACGCTGCACAAGGGTGACACGGTGACGCTGACCATCTCGCAGGGTCCGGCCTTCGTGACGATACCGGGGAACGTCATCGGGATGAAGTCAGCCGACGCCCAACAGGCGCTGCAAAACCTGGGGCTGACCGTATCGTTCAACTACACGAGCCCAGATGTCATCCGTCAAGACGTTGTCACGGCCGTCACCCCCGCGGCAGGCACCAGCGTGACAGCCTGCGGCACCAAGGTGACTCTCGACATC
This sequence comes from Propionibacteriaceae bacterium, assembly GCA_009778875.1. GTDB lineage: Bacteria > Actinomycetota > Actinomycetes > Propionibacteriales > Propionibacteriaceae > WRGV01. The sequence goes on from WRFI01000025.1 coordinate 11,863, forward strand.
GCCTAACTTGATGTCAGTGCGCTTCGATAGGGTTGATGCCATGAGAGTTGGTGTCTATGTCGACGGGTACAACCTGTACTACGGCGGTCGCGGCCTTTGCGGGCGGAGCACGCCTGGTTGGCGCTGGCTCGATTTGCGATCGCTGGCGCTTGACGTCATCGCCAGCCGATCGCTTTGGGGGTCGCCAGCGTCGTTGACGGTCACCTACTGCACAGCTCGGCGCAGCGGGGCGGACAACCCACAGGGTCAGCATGAGCAGGATGTCTATCTGCGTGCACTTCAACAGTCGGGGTCGGTTGACGTCTTCTCGTACGGCAATTACGTCAACCGGGTGGCGACCTCCCCGTTGGCCGTCCTCGGCCCACATGGGAGGCCAGTGCTCACGCATGCCGATTGGCCGCTGATGGTCCAAGATGCCACAGGAGCTGACGTCCCCGATGCCCGCTACATGGCGTCAGTGGCCCGTCGTGAGGAGAAAGGCTCGGATGTCAACGTCGCCTCACATCTGCTGATCGACGTGCTGACTGGCGTGGTGGATGCCGCCGTGGTCGTCAGCAACGACTCCGATCTGGCCTATCCGGTGGCGTTTGCCCGTCAGCGAGTTCACGTCGGTCTGATCAACCCGACCAAGGGTGTGAGGTCTGGTAAGTTGCAGGGTTTGCCCCAAGAGGGTGCGGGAAACCATTGGTGGTACAGGCTGACGCCAGCCGACTTCGCGCACAACCAGTTTCCGCCGACAGTCACTGGGAAGACATGTCGCCCACAAGGGTGGTGAACAGCCCGAGTCTGCTATAGTTGATACATACCACCCGGTTCCCTTTGGGGCCGGGTCTTCTCTTTCCGACCGAGGAGAAGCTGACGCCACCATGGCGATGAACGGAATGCGTCGCGGGCCTGCCACAATGGAGGTATGGCGGTCAAGCAATGCTCCTGGGGCGGCTGCACAGCCATAGCTGCCTACGGCACGCAGACGAAACCAGCCTGGTGTGACGAGCACATCACAGCGATCCTGCGACAAGGCGGCCTCCTGCCGCTCGAGCCATTCGTCAGCCCGAAGGCCTACCGCCTGACACGGTGCCTGACATGCGGGTGCGAGGCGCATTACCGATTCGAATACACGATAGAGAAGAACGCGACCGGAGAGGCCACGTGCCGGGCTTGCTTCTGGCGGGCATGGCCAGGACGCCAGAGCTTGCTTGAGCCCAGGGCTGACATGGATACCGTGCGAGCTCGTGCACATTCTCATGGTTACGACATCCTCGACTCCCTGACTCCCGAAAACGACTTGTTTCGGGTTCGCTGTCAGTACTGTGGGAGGATCAGCGTGGAGCGCTGTGAGGACATGGGTTGGGAGTGCAGCTGTCATGCAAACCCAAAGCGGACCACAAAAGCAACATCAACAAGGCTGCTGCGCGAGTCTGATTCAGAGTGCCTGAGTTGGTGGGATCACGAGCGCAATTCAGAGGAGTCACTGGCCACCGCAACTGAGCGTGCTCGCCGTGTCGTGGCGTGGCGTTGTCCTGTGTGCGGGCTACACTTTGAGGCTCCTGTCTACACGATGTCTGAAAAGCCCCGGTGTCCCGGATGCGCAGCACGCGTCCACTACCTATGGGACATCCAGTGGGATCTGGCTAAGCACACCCCTGTCGCCACCGTTCCTGAATTGATGATGCGGTGGGTAGACGACAGAGATCCCCGTCTGGTGATGCTTGCCAGTGGTGAGCTCTGTCGATTTCGATGTGAGAATGGCCACCTTCCCCTGGTGACGCCCTCCAGCTTTCTCAGCGGTGGTTGTCCAATCTGCCGGGGGCAAGCGTCGCGGTCAGCGAACACTAAGAAGCGGCAGGCTGCAATGGCAAGGAACTCGCACATTGAGGGTTTGACTCTGCCTCCAGAACTCGTGGAGCAGTGGCATCCCACCAAGAACGGCCTTCTCCAGCCTTCCGATGTGCCACCCACTTCACGACGAATGGTGTGGTGGCGAGATCCGAACTGCGGCCACGAATGGCAGGACTCTCCGGCTGAGCGCGACAAGCGACCGCGATTTCGTTGTCCAGTGTGCCGCACTATTCTCGATTCCCTTGCGTACAACTACCCAACTCTTGCATCTGAGTGGTCGGCCAAGAATCCGATGACGCCGTGGCAAGTTCGCCCAAGTGGAGCGCTGCTATTCGTTCCGGAATGGGTGTGTTCGACCGACTCGACACATCGGTGGGCGGCTCCGACTGCGCTGCGGATACACGGGTCTGACTGCCCGATGTGCCGAGACTCGGGCAAGTCTCGAATTGAACTGGCGTATTTCTCGGCGCTTCGTGATCAGCTGCTTGGCGAAGCCTTTTCTGGACTGGTCATGCGAGATCCCGCATTCTCGCGCAGGTCGTCATGGGTTCCTGACGTAACGGTTGTATTGAACGATGGCCGAACACTCTTGGTTGAGTATGACGGCGGCTACTGGCATGCGGATAAGGCAGAGGTTGACCTTGCCAAGTCACTGGACCTGCTGGCTGCGGGTGCATTAGTCGTCCGTCTCAGGGAGGCCCCACTGCCATCACTTGGTCTACTTGACCCCCACTACCTTGAACTGACGGTGTACTCGGGGCTGGCTGAGACTGATCGTATCGTCGCGGCAATTCGCGACTGGTGCAACCCGTGATCCGGCTGTGGTCAAGAGCGCCTAACCGAGCAGCTTGCCCAGGATTTCGCCGGCCTGGCGCATGCCGCCGCCCAGGGACTTGCGCTTCAACCGGGCGCGGTTCTCGATCTCCACGCCCGCCGTTTGCACCAGGAACCCGGCCGGCGGGGCGATCAGGGCCTCAATGACGGCGGCGCTGGCCAAGCCTGTGCCGCCGGATGACCACGTCCGGCTCGTGATGCCGTGCAGGTTGGCATGCGAGCCGTGCTCGGCGCGGACGATATGGGCCAGCTCGTCGCACAGTATTTCTTGGCCGCGCGGCACGTTCAGCCACACGCCGAGCAGATTCGACATGGTGCCGCTGGGGACGAACACGCCAGCCTCATGTCCCAGCAGGTCGGTCGCCTTCCCACACCCCCCAAGAAAACCACCCCGGCGGCTCCGCCGCCACCCTTCCAAAGGAGGGGTGGGATAGACTTAGTAACTGCGCATCGTCGTACTACCGTCCTCAAAATGACCTCGGCTTCACGGGCACCGATGGCGAAAAGCAGGAAAGAGGCAGAGGCAATGTCTGGTATTGATCCACGTCGCCCGATTGAGGAAGATCCAGTACTGCCCACACCGGCAGGCGACAGCCAGCACAAGCCGTGGTTTCGTCGGCGCATTAATGCGGGCCTGGGGTGGCCGCAGACGTGGCAAGCTTGGCTCATCGCCGTCGGGATTGTTGTGGTGATCGTGTTGATCGGGTTGGCCGTGAAAGGCCGGCTGTGACCTCCCCTGTGGTGACGTTGACCCATGTCACCTGTGGGTATCAGCGCACGCCCGTGTTGAAGGACGTCTCGCTCGCGTTGGGGGCGGGTTTTCACATCGTGATGGGGCCGAATGGCGCGGGCAAGACGACGCTTTTCCGGGTGATTGGTGGGGTGATCCTTCCCATGGCGGGCACGATCAGTCTGAGTGAGGGTGGCTCGATCGGCTATGTCATGCATCGCTCCGCGTTGTCGCCGCGATTGACCGTGCGCCAAAACCTGGAGTATTGGGCCAAGTTCTTCGGCGGTGGTGTCGGGGCTCGTGTCGATGAGGTGATGGCATACACGGCGATGGCGAATCAGGCCGACAAGAAGACATCCGATGTCAGCCGCGGCCAGGCGCAACGGTTGGCGGTTGCCCGGGCGTTGCTGCCCAAGCCGGACGTGCTGCTGCTCGACGAGCCGCTGTCCGGGGTTGATCCGTCGGGGACGGAAAAGCTGCTCCAGCTTTTCCAGGCGTTGGGCGAGGCGGGCACGTGCGTCATCGTCTCCACCC
>WRFI01000026.1 GCA_009778875.1 Propionibacteriaceae bacterium
CCAAACAATCCCCGCCGCGACTGTGGCTGACGCCTTGTTCGGCCCCTACTCGGCCGGCAACAATGCCTACCAGCGCTACGCCGACGTCACGAGCATCGTCCAAGCGGCCGGCAGCGGCGACTATTGGGGCGCCAACGTCGTCGGCGGCACCGGGCAAGATCGCTACGCCGGCTGGTCGCTGGTGGTCGTCTATGAGGCCCCCGGCCTGCCGCTGCGCAACCTGACCGTCTTCGACGGCTTCACCAACGTCGGTTCGTCTTCCCCCCAAACGATCACGGTGTCCGGCTTCCAGGCTCCGCGGACCGGCCCCGTCGACACGACCCTGACAATGGTGGCCTACGAGGGCGACATGACGCAGACCGGCGACTTCACCAAGCTGAACGGCGCCCAGTTGGCGACGGCATTATCGCCCGGCTCGAACTTCTTCAACAGCACAAACGACTGGTTCGGCACCTCGGTGGACACCCGGATCCCGAACGACAAAAACATGCTGGGCTTCGACATCAAGAACATCGGCGCGTCCGGCATCATCGGCAACGGCGACACCAGCGCCACCTTCACCTTCGGCAGCACGGGCGACGCCTATTACCCGGGCGTCCTGACCACCGCCATCAACCTGTATGCCCCCGATTTCACGGCGTCGTCGAAGACGGCCGTCAACCTCGCCGGCAACTCGCCGGCCCAGCCGGGCGACATCATCCAGTACAGCGTCAACTACGTCAACTCGGGGCAGGACTCCGCCGTCAACCTGGTCTCCACCGACCCTATTCCGGCCGGGACGGCGTATGTGCCGGGCTCGCTGACGTACGGCGTCCCCGGTTGGGCGGCGCTTTCACCGCTGACGGACGCGGCCGGCGACGACCAGGGGGAGTTTGACAGCACTGCCAACGCGGTGGTCGTGCGCATCGGCACCGGCGCCTCGTCAACCGCCGGGGGGACGCTGGACCTCAGCGGCATGGCGTCCTACCAATTCCAGGTGCAAGTTCTGCCGTCCGCCGCCGGGACGACGCTGACCAACACCGCCCATCTGGCCTACACAACCGACACCACGCGCATCGCTGCCACCTACGACACGCCGCCGGTGACGATGGACGTGCGGGCCCAGTCCGATGTGTCAATCACCAAGCTGATGAGGCCGCGCTCCGTGGCCGTCGGTGCCCCCATCACGGCCACCCTGACGGTGACCGACAACGGCCCGAACACGGCCACCGGTGTGCAGGTGACCGACCCCTTGGACGGCTGGACTGGCGTCACGGTGGACGTTTCGGGCGCACCCGGAGCCTTGTGCTCAACAGCGTCTGGCCTGGTGTGCACCCTGCCCGACATGGCGAACGCCCAAACTGCCACCATCGTCGTGACGGGCAAACTGCCGGCCAGCACTCCGCCGTCGCAGTTGACGATGACAAACGTGGCCCGGGTCAGCACCACCACCTTCGACCCCGACCTGTCAAACAATCTGGCGTCCGACACGGTGTTGCTGACGCAGCAGGCCGATCTCAGTGTGACAAAGACCCTTGCCAGCACCTCGATGACGCCTGGCAGCATTCTCACCTACAACATCGCAGTGACCAACAACGGACCGTCCGACGCGGCGAGCCTCGTGTTGACGGATGCCGTGCCGGCCGCCAGCGCTGCCGTGCTGTCGATCATTGACGCGTCCAGCACCGGCATGACCTGCACGACCGATGTCACCGCCACCTGCACCCTGGCGTCGCTGCCGGTCGGGCAGTCGGCGACGGTCACCGTCAGCGCCCAGCTGGCGCCGTCGTCGGCTGGCGGCGTCCAGTTCGCCAACACTGCCAACGTGACGGAGACAACGTTCGACCCCGACCTGTCGAACAACACGGCCACCGTCACCAGCACAACCGACTCGCCCAGTGCCGATGTGCGAGTCACCAAGACGGCCTCGCCCGCGACGGTGACGGCCGGCGGCCCGGTCACTTACACCATCACGGCCACCAACTGGGGGCCCTCGGACGCGGCCGCCGTCAGCGTCACCGACACCCTGCCCAGCAGCGTCATCATCAACAGCGCGACCAACACCCGCGGCACCTGCACGATCAGCGGGCAGACCGTCACCTGTGACGCCGACACCTTGCTGGCCTCCCTTGATGCCACCAAGCCGGGCGCCTCGGCCACCGTCACGATCTCCGGCACCGTCGCCCCGGACGCGACGGGCACGGCTGTGGTCAACACCGCCAGCGCCGCCTCGACGACGCCAGACCCGGATATGACGAACAATCAGGCCACTGCGACGACACCCTTGACCACCTCCGCGGATCTGGCCGTCTCCAAGACGGCGACCACGACAACGCTGCCCGCTGTCGGCGACAAGGTTGTCTACACGATAACGGTCGCCAATAACGGCCCGTCCGACGCCCAGAACGTCACCCTGGTCGATTCGCTGCCCACCGGCCTGGAACTTGACCCAAGTGACCCGCCCACCGGGGCAACTTGCGATTCGTCGCTGAACTGCACCATCGGCACTTTGGCGGCCGGCGATCGCGTCCAGATCACCGTTCCGACGGTTGCCACGGTCAACGGCAGCGGCACCATGAGCGAGACGGTGACCGTCACCTCCGACACCCCCGACCCGCAGACGGCCAACAACACCACGACCTGGGTTCTGACGGGCGACCCGCAGGCCGACCTGGCCATCGACAAGACCGCCTCCGCGACCGTCTTCCCCGCCGGGGGCACCGGCAGCTACGACCTGACGGTCACCAACAACGGCCCGAACTCGTCCGTGCCGACCATCACCGATGTACTGCCGCCGGGGCTCACCCTGAATGCCACCAGCTCGCCCGCTTGCACGGTGACGACGCCCGGGGATTTCGCCTCCGGCATTCAAGAGGTCATCACGTGCGGGGACGGAACCCCCTTGGCCAACGGAGCCACCGTGACCTACACCGTGGCGGTTGACGTTTCGCCCGACCTGGCCGACGGTTCGACGCTTGCCAACACGGCCAGCGTCGCTGGCACCGTCGACGACCCGTCCCTGGGCAACAACTCTTCGACGGTCACCACCTCCGTGCGTGCCACCGCCAACCTGGTGGCCACCGCCATGACGTGGAACGACTTCTCCACTGTGCCGAACGGGCCGGGCGGGCCGATCCCGTCGGCGGCGAACGGCACGTTCGTCTGGTTGACTATGACGTTCACAAACAGCGGCCTGGCCACCGCCCAGAACTCGACCTTCACGATCGACTACGACATGAACCTCACCAACCTGGCCAGCTCCGGCGCGCCGATAGTCGACTGGAATTGGACGGGAACCTACGCGGGTTGGACCACGGAACCGGGCTGTCAGCTCGTCCAGGGTGAGATCACGTGCCCCCTGCTGAACGGCTCGGGCGGCACGTCCATCGCGCCAGGACAGTCGGTCACCGTCAGCATGCTGGTCGGCGTGCGGGGGCCCGTCCCCCCCACCGGCAAGGGCTGGGTCAACATCGCCACCACGACGCCGGAAACCGACTATTCCGACAACTACAACCAGGCCCCGCTGACGATCACCCCCAGCTTGTCAAGCCCGATCATCGCCAAGACGGCCGCGGCCGGGCCCGGCCCGGGCGGCGCGCTGGTGGCCGGCGGCACTTTCGCCTACACAATCCAGGTGTATCAGCAGGGCAGGATCGTGGAGGGTGCGTACTGGGTGGACGCGCAGAACGTCCAGGTCACAGACCCCCTGCCGACGGGCTTCCACGCCACCAACGTCACCACTTCGCAAGGCACCTGCACCAACGGTGACACCACCATCACGTGCAACATCGGCACCGTGGGCGGAACCTTCCTGCTGCCGCTGACGCAACCCGGACCGACGGTGACGGTGACGGTCATGGGCACGATCGACCCCAACACGCCCGCCGGCACGGGCGTCCCGAACACCGCCACGGCGACCACGACATCGTATGCCTACCCGCCAGGCCCGATCACAGGCACCGCCACTGTTGACATCGTCGATCAGGCCGACCTCCAGGTGTTCAAGTTCGTCGACCAGACGGCCGCCACGTCGAACGGGCTACCGGTGTTCTATGCGGGCGGCGACGTGGGCTACACGCTGGTGGCCTTCAACAACGGGCCATCCGATTCCGGCACCTCGACGCTGACCGACACACTGCCGCTCGGTTTGACGCTGGACGCGTCCAGCAGCTCACCGTCCTGCGCCGTGACGACCATCGGCACCGCCAGCACCCCGGAGGTGGTGACGTGCGCCGTTGACGCGCTGGCCTCCGGTACCGGTCAGACGTTCCGCCTTGTCGCCACCACGTCGCCACTCGATCTTCGGCAGCCGGGCACCGGGCCGGGCTGCGTGCCGGGTGACCCGTCCAACCCCTTTGACTCCGCCAGCCCGCCCAACCCGGCAGGCTGCGACCAGTACCAGACGCCGCCGCGCCAGATCGACAACACGGCCACCATCGCGCCCGACGCCACGAACCCGCCGGACGACCCTGACCCGGCCAACAACACGGCGACGGTGTCGGCGATGCTCGACGTGCAGGCCGATATCGCCATCACAGCCACCGCCAGCACATTGACGCCGGCGGCCGGCGATACTGTCACCTTCACGGCGATTTCGATCAACAACGGGCCGTCCGTGGGTGATTATCCGATGGGTGACGTCACCTTCCCGCCGGGCTTCGTGCCAATCGACTGGGACGTCCCCGGCAATGTCTGCACTCTGAGCAACGACGGCGCCACGCCCCCGGTCTACACGCTGGACTGCCAGGCCATCCCGGCCGCTCCGCTGTTCCTGATTTTCCTGCCCGGCCAAGCGGTCACCAGTGTCATCACCGTGCAGATACCATCCGACACTCCGGCTGGCACATATGAGGCGGTTGGCCACACGTACAGCCAGACGTATGACCCCGACCCGAGCAACAACTGGGTGTTCGTGGACGTGCAGGTGCGCGAGGTGTCGGACCTTTCCGTCGCGAAGACTCTGGTGTCGTCCGCCCCGCTGGTCGTCGGGCAACCGGCCACCTATCGGCTGAGCGTCACCAACGCCGGGCCGTCAGTCGCCAACGACGTCGTCGTCAGCGACACAGTGCCCACCGGCATGACGTTCGCCTCGGCCACCGACCCCAGCGGCGTTCCCTGCCCCACCCCGCAGAGTGAGGGCGGCGACACCGTGCTGCTTTGCGGCGCCGGATCGCTGGCAGCCGGGGCCACCGCCGCTGTGACGGTCACATTCACGGTGAACGCCAACCTCGCGCCCAGCATGTGCAACCTGGCATTGGTCGGCTCACAGTCATACGACCCGGCGGCCGACGACAACGAATCCACGGCCTGCGCGGCGGTGACGGGAACGTCCGGAGGCTCGGGTGGGACGGGCGGCTCGGGCGGGACGGGAGGCTCGGGCGGGACGGGCGGCTCAGGAACCGGCTCAGCACTTCAAGCGCCGACGGGTGGAACCTTGCTGGGTGTGCCACCGCTTTGGTGGCTGGCGATGGCGGCCGGCGGGCTTCTGGCGGGCGGGTTGGCCGTCTGGCGCCGCCAGGTCGTGGCCTGAACCGGAGGTGACGCCGAGCGGGTTCTTGGGCCTGCCCGGTGTGGCCACCCTCGTGTCGACACCGCCAAAGGACCAGGAATTGTGGCAGTTCCACGCCCCCTGCTGCCGCGTCCCCCCCAGGGGGACTTGCCGCCGAACACCCCTACCGCACCACCGTTTGTGGCCGAGGTTCCCACTTTGCGGAGGATTAGCACCACCCAGGGCGGGTGGCCAGTGCGCTCGGGCCGAGGGGAGCCCGCCGCGCCAACCGGCCTAACGGTCAACGCTCACACCAAAGACGGACGTGGGGCCCGGCCAAGGCCGAGCCCCACAGAAGGCTGTGCGAGCCTACTCCGTCGCGCTTTGTGATGCTGCGCGCACGGCCTGCTTAGCCGACAGCAGGTGCATGACGGTGATCAGGATGAACACCGCGCCCAAGGCGGCGATCAGGGCGGCGACGCCGAAAGCGAGCACCGAGACGAACAGTGAGGCGATCAGGAAGGAGCCCGTCGTCAGCGTGCCGCGCAGGCCCGACAGGGCCTTAGCGTCGAGGCTGCCCGTGACCTGCGGAGCGCTGCCCTTGGTGCACTGAATCGTGCCCTGGCCGGCCGGATCAGTCCAGAGCGCCAGGTCGCCGACGCAGTTGCCCTGGGCGTCCAGGGTGAAGCTCGGTGCCGTCCCGTAGGTCAATGTTTCGTCACCGCCGGTGACAACGCCGGTGGTCGGATCCTTGGTGCCGCCGGTGGCCGTCTGGCTGGCCTCGCCCAGGTGGTGGGTGATTGCCTTGACCTGCGACAAGGCGGTGAAGGGGCCATGGACGGGTTTGCCCGCGTTGGATCCGGGATGACCCGGGTCGAGAGCGGCCACTGTGATGCGCTGGCTGCCCAGTTCGGCCGCCGCGACGCCATAGATGCTGATGCCCAGCACCAACATGACGACGCCAGCGATACCCAGGATGTAAGTGAGGATGCGAACCGGTTTGCCGGTCTGAGTTGCTGACATGATTTTCTCCGTAATCAATTTAGTGAGACTCGCGTAGTCCCACATGAGAAAGCTTAGTACAAAACTATTTTGTGGGAAACTATTTTCTGCTAACTTATTTACTCATTAGCGAGGCGAGAGGAGGTGCCCCGGTGTACCATAATGGAGTGAGGGAACACACACAGTCGCCGGATCGCGTTGACGAAATCCTGGCGCAATGGAAGCTTGCCAGGCCCGATCTTGATGCGTCACCCATGGGCATCGTCGGCCGGATTTCACGATTGGGCGTCCTGCTGGTCAAGCAACAAACTAAGGTCTTTGCCCGCTACGGGCTGGATTTCGCCAGCTTTGACGTCCTCGCAACGCTGCGACGAAATGGACCGCCGCACGAGTTGACGCCCGGCCAACTGGCCCGCTCCATGCTGGTGACGCCCGGGGCGGTTGCCCAGCGGATGAACCGCTTGGAGGCGGCCGGCCTGATCACACGCACGCATTCAACCACCGACCGGCGCGTCATCACCGTTGCGCTCACGGACGCCGGCCAAACTCTGGTGGACAACGTCCTGCCAGCCCACATGGCCAATGAAGAGCGGATGCTGAGCGATTTCGACGCAGCCGACCGGGAGGCCTTGGCCGGGTTGCTGCGACGCATGCTGGTCAGCCAGTCGGACCTGCCCAGTCAGCCACCCAGCAAGGCGTCTGACTGAGCCGGCGAAAACTCCGGAATTCAGTTGCCAAGCAAGGCGTCTAGTTGAGCCTTCGCGGCTGGCTGCGTTATGGCGCCGACGTGGATGTTTTTGATCACGCCAGAGCTGTCGATGAAGTAGTGGGCTGGAATGCCTATCACGTCATACGCGTCGCCGATGGTGTTGTCCGGGTCCGGCACGGCGGGCATCGTCAAGCCAAGACGCTGCGCATACGGCTGGACGGTGGATGTGCTCTCGCCGACGTACACCGACACCACCTGCACCCGGCCCGCATAGGCCTCAGCCACGGCTTCCACGTCGGGGGCTTCAACCCGGCAGTCCGCGCACCACGTCGCCCCGAACATCAGCCAGACGGGCTGGCCGACAAGCTGGGACAGCGTCACCGACGTGCCGTCCACCGTCGTGCCGGTGAAGTCTGGTGCGGGCTGACCGACGGCTGGCGCGGCCTGGCCGGCTACAACGCTGGCGGTGGCGCTGGGGGTCGCCGAACCGCCGGCATGCCAGCCGCCTTTGACCAGCCAGAGCCCTGCCAGTATGACCACCGTCGTCACCACGATGACGACGATGTTGCGAACACTTTGCTTGGTCATGCGTACGAGTGTAGGCCACCGAAGAAGTAGTTGCCGAACAGCGTGAACAGCACGGCAACGAAAGCCAGCACCTGCAGCCAGGCCGATCGCGTTCCACGCCAGCCGCCGACCACCCGGGCGTGCAAGTAGGCGGCGTAGATCAGCCACGTCACCAGTGCGGCCGTCTCCTTGGGGTCCCAACTCCAGTAGGTACCCCAAGCCGTGTTGGCCCACAGTGCGCCGAACAGCACCATGATGGTCCAAAGCGGGAAGGTCACGACGGCGCCCTTGTAGCTGATTTCGTCAAACGTCGCGCGTGACGTCTTGAGCCGCGGGATGTGGGGCTGCAGCAGGTACATGACGGCCCCGGCAAAGGCCACGCAGGCACCGCCGCTGCCGACGATGGCGAAGCCGACGTGCAGGGTCAGCAGCACGCTGTTCTGCAGGGCCGGCACCAGCGGATCGGCGGCGAACTCGACGGTGGTGGCGTAAATCGTCATGATGGCCGCGACGCACAGGGCGACGACGCTGATGAGCCTCACGCGGAACCGCCAGAAGGCGATCAGTGCCGCCGCCAGGATCACCCAGACCAGCCCGCAGGCGTAGCCGTTCATGTTGATCAGGGGGAAATGGCCGGCCTGCGCCCACCGGGCAATCAGGTAGACGGTGACCAGCAGCCACGCCACGACGGTAAACCCGGTGGCCAGGCTGCCAACGCTGAGCGAGGTACCGTGAGGCTCGACCTTGGCTGTGGCGGCGGGTGCCGCCTTGACGGCCTCGGCTGCCGCCACCTTGGTCGCCGCGGGCACCGGCTTGGTCGAGGTTGCCTTGGTCGTCGTCTTGGCTGCCGCGGGCACCTTGGTCGTGGCCGCTGCCTTGGCGGTCGTCGCCTTGGCCGTTGTCGCGCCCACCAGTTCCAGCTCCGGTTCCTCCTCGTCGGCCTTTGGCGCCGCCACAACCTTACGGGTGACCCGGTTCTGCGAGGCCACCACCACCAGGTTCATCACCAATGCAATGACGATGAAGACGAGTGTGCCAATCAAGCAATACTGGGCTAATGCTGCCATCAGTTGTCTCCTTTACGTGTGCTTGCTTTTTCGTGTTCCCCGGAATACCAGGTTTGCGCCTGCTCCACCAGTTCGGTGAAGTTCTGGCGGAAGCCGGAGTCCTCCTTGTCGGCGGACGCCAGCAACAGCTGCTTGCCCTCTGCCCTCACCCAGACGCGGCGGTAGCGGAAGGTGAAGGTGACGGTCATGCCGATCACCAGCAACAGGCCGCCGATCCACACCAGGATGGTGCCCGGGTCGGTGCGGGCCTTGATGCCTGTGTATTGGCTCTCCCGGTTGAAGGTCAGCGTCAAGTCCTTGTGGATGTACGACCCGCCCGGATCGACGGCCGCCGCTGGCGGGCCTGAATCGGGCAGCGTCAGATCGGTCATGTTGTCGGGCTGGGTGGCCCCGTCCACCCAAATCACGAAGCCCACCTGGCCGGGCTGCAGGCCAAAGGTGTTGTTGATGCCGACCTGCCCCGACGCCGGGCCCTCCACCTGGATGTCGACGCCCAGCGAGTCCAGGCGAATGAGGCCGACCGAGAGTGTTCCGTCATTCGATTGGTACTGCTGGGGCACCGAACCGTCGTACAGCGTCGACCCGTCGGCGCTCGTGACCGTCACGTCGTAGGCCATGCCCAACCCCGAGTACTGGTAGAAGGTCCACTTGCCGTATGTCAGCGGCGAGTTGACCCGCACGTCCTGCTCTTTCACGGCCTGCCCGTTGTCGTAGACAATCACATGCGACACGTAGTCGGTGGGTTGCCCGGTGGCGTCGTCGTACGTCTCGTTGTAGTCGGTGACGGCAACCGTCAGGTTTGTGCTGTCACCCACCGCCACCGGGTTGCCGCCGATGGGTGCGTTGAGCAGCACCGAGAAGGACGCCAGACCGCTGACCAGGAAAGCGGCCAGGATGACGATGAAACTCAGGTGAGCCACCACCGTGCCGAACCCGCCCCAGGCGAAGCGGTCGACGAAAAGGCTGTTCTCGGGCAACTCGACAACGCGATAGCGCGCCGCCTTGAGGGCTTTCGAGGCCTTGGCCAACCCGGCGTCGGCGGCCAGGCCCGTGGTAACTTGACCGCGATAGCGGGCCGCATCGAAGAACGCCCGGCTGACGGACGCCCCGGGGTAGCGCCAACGCTTCCACAACACCGGAATGCGGTGCGTCGTGCAGCCGATGATCGAGATGACCAAGGCGATGGTGACGACGTAGAAGCCGATCGACGAGAAGATGTGGAAAATGCCCAGAGCGCTCAAGACGTTCGTCGCGGAGCCGTACTTGCTGGTCATCTCCGTCAGGAAATTGGCCCGGGCGGTGGCGTCCGGCCAGGTGCCGGTGGGCGCCTGGCTGAAGATCACGCCCAACAGCACGAACACCGCGAACACCAAGATGATTATCAGGCCAAGCGTCTTGGAGTAGGTGACGGCGTACAGCCGGCGGAAGAACTCACCAAGCCCGATCACCACTTCCCCATCGGCCTGGTCGTCCGCATCGGCCACTTGGGCCGCTTCGCCGGGCACGGCCTCGTCCTCGACGGGTGCCTCCTCCGCCACCTCGGTGTCGTCTGCCACCTCGGCGTCTGCCTTAGCTGCCTCGGCCTCTGCCTCAACGGCGTCCGCGGCCTCGTCCGCGGCCGCGTCATCCGCCGGCGCGGGCTTGGCCGCTTTGGCCTTGCTGGCTGGTGCTTTCCTAGTCGTTGTCGCCATTTCCTTGCCTTCCCTCACGATCCTGGCACGAAGACGGCCAGCCACTTGAACAAATCGGCTATCATCAAGAACCCCACGGCTATCATAAACGCGCCGATGACGATGTTGACGACCCGCTGGTGCTTAACAAACCAGGCCAACCGGGCCACCAAAGAACTGACACCCACACACACCAGCACGAATGGCACACCCAGGCCAATCGAATAAACGGCCATCAGGACGACGCCCTGCCCCACCGAGTCGTGCGTCGTCGCCAGCCCCAACACGGCGGCCAGTATCGCCCCGATGCACGGCGTCCAGCCGGCCCCGAAAGCCAGCCCCAGCAGCAACGACCGCCGCAGCGTCGGCGCCTGCTTGACGTCCGGGGCGTAGTTGACGCGCAAAACCTTGTCCAAGAACCCGATGTGGATCAGTCCGGCCATGTGCAGGCCCATCACGACCAAAACGATCCCGCCGGCGATACGCAGCCACGACCGGAACCCGCCGACCGCCCAACCGACCAGGCCCACCAGGGCCCACAGGGCGATGAACACGGCCGCGAATGCCACCATGAACGCCACCGACTGCGCGGCCGCGAACCACCGCCGGGACGGGCGTCGCGCACCGGTGCTGCCGCCCTGACGCTGGGCGACGGTCTCACCAGTCAGATAGGCGACGAAGACAGGCACCACCGGCAGAAAGCACGGCGAAGCGAACGACAACACCCCAGCCCACAGCACGGCCACCATATCGCGAAACAAGGCCGGGGAGAGACTGGACATGGCCCTAGCCACCTGTCGACGAGTCCGCCGAGGGCGACGTGCTTGAGCAGACGTCAGACAGGTCCGACATGTGACCCATGATGTTGGACGCGTCGTCGCCGTTCGGATCAAGCTGAATGACCGTGTTCCAGGCGTTCCCCGCGGCGACGCAATCCGGCGGGGTGAGCGAAAGGTAATAGAAGCCGAGGTTGTACCAGGCCTCCTCGATGGTCGGGTCGATCTGCGTGACGGCCAGCCACTGATCCCGGGCGCCGTCCATATCATTGGCGTCCTCGAACAGCAGCACGCCAAGCTCCAGGCGAGCATCTGTGTCGTTTGGGTTGGCGGCAATCTGGTCCTGCAATTGCATGATGCGCACCCGCGGGTCGACGCTGGCGGTGTCGGCCGGCTGCAGGTCTGCCGACGAGGTGGCACTCGGGTTGGCCGCCGCTGGACGCCCCCGGTTGGCCAAAAACGAGCCGAGTGCCACGCCCACCAGGATCACCACCAAGATGACGATGGTGAACCCCACCTGGCCAAGGCCTTGGCCTTTGCCCGGCTCCTTTGGTGCTCGCGGCTTGCGCTTGCGAGTGGCAACAATGTCGTCGTCCGCCTCATTCAGCAAGGCATCGTCAGCGTACTGCTGTTCGTTGCGGCTCACTTTTCACCATCCTCACTGCGAAGCGTTGCGACCTATTTGCCTCTACTCACACTGACGGGCCTGGCAGCCATTCGGCGTTCAGACCCGTCAGTGTCAGTTCAGCATGATTTACCCTGAGGCCTTCTGCTGGTTAGCGATGGTGACGTCGCTGGGCGCCAGCGTTGCCGGGTCAACCCCTGCCAGCACCAACTGGCCTTGGCGGGAGGCGTCAATGGATTCCATGAAGATGCGCTGGAAGTAATCCGGTGCGTGGAAGCCATACGAGTTCTCCGAGTATCCATAGTCGGCGTAGAAGCTGGCCTTGTTCTGATAGGTCAAAGCCTTGTCGATCTGGTCCTGGGGAACGGTACCGCTGGCCTTGGCGTCCGCGATGGCGTTGATGAACTGCGTCAATGCGTCCATTGCCTGGTCACGGCTGGCGGTGTAGCGGGCCTGGATGGTTGTCACCTGGTCGCGCAGCGACTGCTCCGAAGCGGTGTGGCAGGTGCCGCACGTGCCGCTGATGTTGTTCATCGGGCTTTGCACATCGTGGTCCGAGACCTTCTGGTTGCCGACCCTCTGGTACGGCATATGGCAGTCGGCGCAGGTGACGCCATTGGCGGCGTGAACGCCCTCCGACCAGGACTCGAACTCGGGGTGCTGTGCCTTGAGAACATTGGCGCCCGTCAGGGCGTTGGTGAAGTCGGTGAACGGCTTGCCCGTCGCCGGGAAGTTATCCGGGTTGGTGTAGTAGGCATAGATGCTGTCGATGTCCGAGCCGTACTTCCATGGGAACGTCAGCGTGTTTGCCTTGGGCGTGCCGTCTGGCGGTGTGGTGCCGGCGGCTGCCGCTGGCGCGAAGTAATACTCGACGTGGCACTGTGCGCACACATAGGTCCGCATCTCCTGCGTCGTGGCGTCCTTGTTGACGTCGTAGTTCGCGATGCCTTCAGATGCCTTCAGAGCCGCCAGCCCGTTGATGAGGGCGGGACGGGTGACACGCAACTGCATGGTTGCCGGGTCGTGGCAATCGACGCAACCGATCGGCTGGTCTTGGTTGTTTGCCGTGGCGAAGCCGTACAGCCCGGTCGGCCCGTTCGGGTCGGTCTTGCTGATTGTGGCCTTGGTGTCGTCAGACGGATCCGGTGCCAGGTACTTCATCGTGTTGAGCGCATCCCAGGCGGCCGTCAGATTCGGATCGCCCACCGTGTAGTTGGTGATCGGGACGGGGTTGTCCGGCGTGCCGTTGCCAAGAATCGACAACAGGCCCGGCAGCGACACGTGGCAGTTGATGCAAGCGCCCGGCTGCGCCTTCGGCGGAGCGGTGACGCGCAACGTGTTGCGCTGATCAATCTGCATGTAGGCATGGCCGCGCAGGTGGCGATAGTCTTCCGCGAAGGCGTAGCCATTCCACATGGTGACCAGCCGCGGGTCTTGGATGATCTTTTCCGGGGTCACCCAGTCGCGCGGGATGACGTCCGTCGTCGCCGGCGAGACTGCCACGGGAGCCGGGTTAACGGCCTTGTCGGAGGAATTGATGCCAGCCGGGTTGACAATCGCCAGCGGGTCGTCCAGCGACAGCTTGTCGGCCGCCGTCAGATGCATCGAGGTCTTGAACTCGGTGGTGCCCGACCAGCCGGCGTACTCGTTGGGGAAGTTTTGCCCCCAAACGGCCGGGTCGTTTTCGTTGCTGGCGTCGATCTGCACCACCGGTACGTAGGTCGGCAGATTTGCCTCGGCCTTCTTCCCGGAGATGTTGGAGATCATCATCGCGACGAAGAACCCGACCGCGATGGCGATCAGCCCGATGACGATCAACGCCCATATGGGTACACCGCGGCGATGGGGAGCCGCGGTGCTCTCGGCGGTTTCGGTTGTTTCAGACATTGCACACGCTCCTAATTTCCGTGTCCGATGTTGTCGTGCCCCACATTGGCGTGGCAATGGGTGCACGTTATGGTCTCGCCAGGCTTGAGACCGATGTGAATCTGGCTTGTCATATCGCCGTGGCAGCTCAAGCACGCCTGATTGACGACGTCAAGGCTGGACTGGCGAATCTGAATGTTGACCGGGTAGTTGTCGGTCGTGAACTTGTAGCCGTGGATGATGCCGTCCTGCACCTGAACGTAATAGCGGTTCACCACGCTGTCATGCGGCAGGTGGCAATCATCGCAGGTCGCCACATTCCTGTGTGACCCCCGCGACCAGGCGTCGTACTCCGGTTGCATCACATGGCAGTTCGTGCAGACCTTCGGATCAGAACTCAGGTAGGACGGCATCTCTGAATACCCGATGCCGAAGATCGCAAGTCCGATCACAAGCCCGACTACGGCAGCGACGACTATGCTCACGACACGCTTGAGTGTCGAAGCGGAAGACTTCCCTGTAGCCATTTCACAACCCTCATCTGTGAGTTTCCTAATAGTTTATACGATTTATCGTTTCAATTACGGTCAAGCCTCGGACAGGCGCTTTTAGGCCATAATTGTTATCAAATTGTTATGCAAAAATACTAGTGGGGGTAATATTTTCGGTCTCTTCGGCGTAATTCCCACCCACAAAGGGCGGTTTTCGCGAAGCGACTGACGGGGCTCATTCCCCTCCTCAGGAGGGGGAATTTGCTGGAGCCCGTCGGTTGACATGGCGGGTGGGACGCCGGCCGTCACGGCAAGCGGCCTTACCTTGGAGGTTTCCCATACCCAACCTCGCCTTTTGAGGGGTCAAATCGAGGTTGGGTATGGGAAACCTACCGTTTTGGGGCCCATTTTGGTAGGTTTGCCATGCCCAACCTCTGCGGCAGCCCCAAAAGGACGAGGTTGGGTATGGCAAACCTCCTAGGCGAGGTTGCTTGCGGGGAGGTCTTGCCGGGTTACCTCCCCAAGGGCGCCAGCGCTCCCTGTGTTGACGGCCGGTTCCAGGGCCCCCCTGCTGCCGCGTCCCCCCCAGGGGGACTTGCCGCCGAACACCCCCTACCGCACCACGGCCTGTGGCCGGGATTCCCACATCGGTTGGCAGCATCAGCTAACGGCTGCACGCCCAGGGTATCTTCCACATTTGGCAGCATGGCCCTCCCAGTAGGCAGGCAGGTGACACGTTTTTGGAACACCCCACCGGTTCGCCACGCTTCAGGTGCTTGCGAAACCGCGTTCCCCCCTTTGTCGGCGGGCAACACCTGACTGCGGCCATGCCTGTCGGTTCGACACCCGCCCCGCCGCCTGCGCCATGAAAAGCTTCAGTGCGGTAGGGCGGTGTGGGAAACACGGAAAACAAGGTTCCCCGGCAAACCGTCACACCAACGCAACCACCAACCAGGTCCGGCAGGGGACAATCGGTCCATCGCGGCGCAGCCACGATGGGTTTGGGCGGGCACCAAACCCGGCCACAACCAGACAACACCCGCCCCAAACCAGCCGGCTCAAACACCGCGACCCACAGCGCATGCGCGGCAACTTCTTGGATCGACGACACCCGGCCGCCCACCGGACCCGACGGTCACAGTCTCGCCCCGGCATGACCAGGAACTGCAGCAGCCGGACGTCCCCAAAGGCGCCACCCGGCAGGACCATCACGACTTCTCACAC
>WRFI01000027.1 GCA_009778875.1 Propionibacteriaceae bacterium
GCCGCAGGCTTTCCGCATCATCATGCCGCCGCTGACCAACGACCTGATCTCGCTGGTCAAGGACTCGTCGCTGGTCTACATCCTGGGGCTGACGGCACAGGGTTTCGAGCTGACGAAATACGGACGCGATATGGCCAACACCAGCGCCAACCTGACGCCGCTGGTGGTGGCGGGCCTGTGCTACCTGGTCATCACGGTGCCGCTCGGTTACATGGTCCGGCGCATGGAGGCCAAGGCCCACCAGCAAGGAGGCAACCGGTGAACGGCGAACAGACGACCGGCCAGGTTGGCCCGCCGGAACCCACCCCGATGGTGAACGCCGTCGACCTGCACAAGAGCTTCGGCCCGGTCGAGGTGCTGAAGGGCGTATCCATCAAGGTGATGCCCGGCGAGGTGCTGTGCATCATCGGGCCGTCCGGTTCGGGAAAGTCGACGCTGCTGCGCTGCCTGAACCAGCTTGAGTATCCGACCAGCGGCGACGTCTGGGTTAACGGCACCAAGCTGACCGACCCGGACGTCGATATCGACGCCGTGCGTGCCCACATGGGCATGGTCTTCCAAAGCTTCAACCTGTTCCCCCACCTGAATGCCCGCCAAAACTGCATGCTCGGGCAGACGGTTGTGCTCAAGCGGTCGGCAGACGAGGCCAAAAAGGTGGCCGAGGCGAACCTGGACAGGGTGGGACTGTCCGACCGAATGGAGTACTTCCCAGCCCAGCTTTCTGGTGGCCAGCAGCAGCGCGTCGCCATCGCCCGGGCGCTGTCGATGGATCCGCTGCTGATGCTGTTCGACGAGCCGACGTCGGCGCTCGACCCGGAGCTCGTCGGCGATGTGCTTTCGGTGATGCGCCAGCTGGCCGATGACGGCATGACGATGCTCGTCGTCACCCACGAGATGGCCTTTGCCCGCGATGTCGCCGACCGCGTCATCTTCATGGACGACGGCCAGATCGTCGAGGAGGGCCCGCCCAGCCAGGTGATCGCCGCACCAACGGAAGAACGCACCCAGGTGTTCCTGCAGCGGGTGCTCGACCCGACGCACGTGCGCGAACTCGGCGAGTTGGAGCCCGAGGACGTCGCCCCCGCCTGGAAGTCACAGCACTGATGGGCGCCCCCACACTGGACGAGATCGCCCGGGCCGTCGACGCGGCCGTGCCCACGGTAGCCCAGATCATGGAGCCGACCCCGCTGCAGCGTGACGTCAGGCTGAGCTCCCTGACGGGCGCGGACATCTGGCTCAAGCGGGAAGACTTGTCGCCCGTGCGCAGCTACAAGCTGCGCGGGGCCTATTTGCTGATGAGTGCCTTGACGAGCGACCAGCGGGCTGCCGGCGTGGTGGCAGCGTCGGCCGGCAACCATGCCCAGGGCGTGGCGTTCGCCTGCGCCGCCTTGGGCATAGACGGAGAAATCGTCGTGCCGACGACAACCCCGCGCCAAAAGCGTGACCGCATCGCCGCCCTGGGCGGGCGTCACGTCAGGATTGTGGTGGCCGGGGAAACCTACGATGCGTCGTCGGCCGTCGCCGCCCTGGCGGCGGAACGGGAAGGACGCATCCTGGTTCCGGCCTTCAATCATCCGGCCACGATCGCCGGACAGGGCACGGTGGCCGCCGAGGTGGCGGCCCAATTGGGGGCGGCTCCCGACGTCATGGTGCTGCCCGTCGGCGGCGGCGGGCTGCTGGCGGGGTGCGGGACCTGGCTGCGCGTCAACTCCCCCGACACCCGCGTCGTCGGCGTCGAGCCGGCCGGGGCGGCCTGCGTGATGGCCGCGCTGGCGGCGGGCGAGCCGGTCACGCTGGCCAAGGTGGACACCTTCGCCGACGGCGCCGCGGTGGGACGAACCGGCGACGTCACCTTCCCGCTGGTGGCGGCGATCGGGCCGGACATGCTGGCTGTGCCGGAGGGCCAGGCGTGCTCCGAGATGCTCGACCTGTACCACACCGAAGGCGTCATCGCCGAGCCGGCCGGCGCCCTGACCACCAGCGTGCTGCGCCGCGGCCCGCACGACACCAAGCTGGACATCACGCCCGGGCAGACGGTGGTCTGCGTGGTCTCCGGCGGCAACAACGACATCTCGCGCTACTCCGAGATAATCGAGCGCTCCCTCGTCTTCGAGGGGCGCAAACACTACCTGCTGGTGACCTTCCCGCAGGAACCGGGCGCGCTGCGCCGCTTCCTCGACGAGGTGCTGGGGCCGGACGACGACGTCGTCTTGTTCGAATACACCAAGAAATCCAACCGCGAGACGGGCCCCGCGCTGGTGGGCATCGAGCTGGGCAACCCGGACGACTTCCCCGCGCTGCTGGCCCGCCTGGAGGCGACGCCGATCAAGGCCGAGGTGGTTGACCCGGCGAGTACCCTGTACCGCTACCTGGTGTAGTCGGCACGCCGGCCAACTCTTTGTCGAAATGACGGGCGGCATAGTTGTAGAGCGCCGAAATGCCAAAGCAGACGACCGCCCCGCCGAGGAACGCAACAACCCGGGTGATGGATGTCACCGACCCGATATCCAACGTCACGAGCTTCAGCACACAGGCCATGACGACTATGAGCCCGAAGATGCGCAAAGGTTTGATCCGCGACCACATGCCCAGCCCGACGATCACCAAAGCGGCGACCATCAACACCAAGGACGCCGGATACCCGCCGACGAAATCGAAACCGGAATGGTTGATGAACCACTGGTACGGGGTGAAGACACCCCACGCCGCCAGGGAAAGGCCGACGCCGCTCCACACCTCGATTGTCGCCGCGGGCACGGGCGCACCATTCCGCCACGCGGCGGACGAGACCCGGCCCGCCAATATGACGCGGTGAATCAAAAGCCCGCTCAGCGCCACGACTGCCACGGTGGATATCACCAGGGCGGCGGTCAACGCGGTGCCCGTGAAGTCTGACGTCCCCTGTGGCTGGCCATAGCGGAAGGCTCCCAACCACCAAAGGCGCCCCACGGCGACCGCCAGCACCACCAACTCCATCACCCGGAAAAACGCGTCCGCGCCGGATTTGGTGACCCGCATCGTGATCAAGATGCAGGCGGTCATCAACACGAGCAGATCGACCCCGATACTGAGGCCGCTGCTCAGAAGCAGCCGCGCCAGCGACGCCTCGACGGCCAGGAAGCGAACCGCCAACAAGAAGCCAACCAGGCTGGGGGCAATCATTGGCCTCAGCTGCCGCCACACAAGGTGCGCCAACCCCACCAAGACCGCCAAATACCCGAGCGACGCCCACACCGTCCACGACGCCGTGAGGGAGGCATAGCCGAGGCCTGGCAGCAGCATCATCGCCCCGTCCACCACCAGGATCGGGCCCGCGATCATTGTGTACACGCGCGAGCGGGCAATCCAACCGAACGCCAGATACGCCGCGCCAAGCCCGACCAGCCACCCGACAGCGGGGTAATAGTGCTGGTGGCTGGCCGCCAGGTTGAACAGCAGCAAGCCAGCCGATGCCACAGCCAGCGCGACAGCCGTGACGTTTTCCTCCGCGAGCTGCCCCTTGACGCGATGCAGCAGCGCCAACGCCAGCGCCGGCAGAATCGCCAGCCCCGCAGAACCCATGAATGCCAGCGGCACCGTCCGGTAGTCGATGAAAAGGTTGGCCGTCACGTTGAAATGGCCGCCCAGCAGCTTGACCGTCAGTACCGTTATGGCCATGACCAGCGCGGCCACCCACAGGGCAACATTGGCAACCGCCAGTCCGTCGGCCATCTCGTCCGCCGTCTCGCTCTTGACGGTCGCGCCCGACACGAATAGCAGACAGGCGATGACGCAGGCGGCGATGAACTGGACGACGAACCCAGCCGCGATCAGGCCCGTCGAAAGCCCCGAATTGAACCCCGTCCCGGACTGCCAGAAGCGATGCCACATGGCGGCGACGCTGACGATCACCATGATCTGCGATGCATACAGGCCCCACCGATACATCGCCTTCACCCACAGGTAATTGCCCAGCACGATGGCGATGGTGGCCACCATCTGGAAGACGACCAGCATGGCGAGCCTGTCGTCCTCCAGGCGGGCGAAGTAGGAATATGTGATCGAGATGACCATGCCGGCGTGGGCCAAGATGGCCACCAGCAGGGATTTGGTCTGCTCAGAAAGCCACTGGCCAACCACTATCCAAACGGCCAGCAGGATCAATGCGACCAGGTCGTTGATGGCGTGGAAGAACAGCTGGGTGACCAGGATGGCGATGAACAGACCGCCCAACCCGGTGCCGATCAGCGCCTGGCTCAGGACCGTCGACCGCCGGCGATTGAGCGCGTAGCCGACACCGCCGATGGCCAAACTGATGACGAACATCAGCCCGATCTTGACCGCATCCCCCAGGTGCGGCACCACGAGGATGCCGAGGAAGATCAAGCCGATCAAGCCCAGCACGGCCGCGATCAGCGGCAAGATATTGCGGCCCAGGAAACCCTCGTTGAGGTTCCATTTTCGAGGCGGTGACGCCGGTATCCTGACCGGCGGGACGATGTTGGGCTGCCCCACCGGCCAAGGTTGCGGGGCCATGACCGGCATCAACGGTGCCTGGGCCACCGCGGGTTGAGCCGCCGCCTGGGCCACCACCGGCTGGGCTGCCACCGGCTGCGGCATCGCTGGCTGGGGCACCACCGGTTGGGGCACCGCCGGTTGGGGCATTGCGGGTTGGGGCTGGGCGACCCCTGGCGGGGGCATCATCAACGGCGCCTGGGCCACCACGGGCTGCGGGACTACCGGGTGAGGGACCACCGGGTGAGGCGCCCTGGTCAGGGCTTTTCTCAGCTCGTTCAATTCGTTGCGAATGCCGCTGACTTGCACCGTCAAAATGATGACGAAAAACAGCAGCACACAGACCACAAACGTCAAGAACACTGTCGTCCTCCTTTGCCATCAACCCTTGTTTGCCGCGCCAGCGGCCTGCTCCAGTGCCGCCTTGGCGCCGTCCAGCCAGTACTGGCAGATATCGGCCAGCTTTTCGGCACGACGCCATAACCCCACCGATTCGGTCAAGGACGCGCCGCCGGACTCCAGGGCGGTAACCACCTCGGCCAGTTCGGCCCGGGCCTGCTCGTAGCTCAACTCGGGGGTTGCGGCATCGGTGGCCGGCTCATTCTTGGTCGCCATCTTGGCTCCTTTCGTCATGTTCAAGCTTCTCGACGCGGGTGTCGAGCCCCCCGTCCGCCAAGGTCAGCTGGACCACCGCCCCCACGCTCACCTGTCCAACAGAGGTCAGCGGCAGGCCGTCGGTGGTGGCGATAGCATACCCGCGTTTCAACGTGGACCGGGGCGACAGCGCCCGGCATTGGGCCAAGGCAAAGTCTAGGCCAAGCTGTTCGTCCCCCAGTCGGCGGGCCAGCGCCTCGCGCGAGCGGCGGCGGGCCAGGCTCAACTGCTCGACATGCGGGCCCAGCGTGGCCGCGGCATCGCGGACGGCCGGTCGCGAGCGGACCTGGTCGAGCCAGGCCTGTTCGACTTGGATTCGCCCCAGCAGGGTGCGGCGAAGCCGGGCCCGGGCGTCCGCCACCGCCGCCGCCTCCGCCGCCACGTCCGGGACGATGCGCTTGGCGGCGTCCGTCGGGGTGGACGCCCGCAGGTCGGCGACGAAGTCGAGGATGGGTGTGTCCGGCTCGTGCCCGATGGCGCTGACGACGGGCGTCTTGGCCGCCGCGACGGCCCGGACCAGGCCCTCGTCGCTGAACGGCAGCAGGTCTTCGAGCGAACCGCCGCCGCGGGCGATGACGATGACGTCGACGCCCGGGTCGGCGTCCAGGCCGGCCAGCGCCGTCATCACCTCCCCCGCCGAGTTGGTGCCCTGCATCAGGGCGTAACGGACGTCGAATCGCACGCCGGGCCAGCGCAGCCGGGCGTTCGTCAGCACGTCGCGCTCGGCCGCCGAACCGGCGCCGGTGATCAGCCCGATGCAGTTTGGCAGGAAGGGCAGCCGCTTCTTCCGGGCCGGGTCGAACAGTCCCTCGGCCGCCAGCTTCCGCTTCAGCGCCTCAAGCTGGGCGAGCAGGCGTCCCTCCCCCGCCAGCCGGATCTCCGAGCACTCGAAGGTCAGCTCGGCCCGCTGGGGGTAAACATGGGGCGTCAGCCGCGCCACCACCATCGAGCCTTCGGCCACCGGGCCAGCCGCCTCCAGCACACCGGATGTGCAGGTGATAAGGGCCGACACGTCAGAGGACGCATCGCGCAAGCGCAGGAATTGGGTTGGCGCCTGACGCCGGCGCAGCTCGATCACCTGGGCCTCGACCCACACCCAGCCGCACCGCTCAACCCAGGCCTTGACCTGGCCGACGACGACGCCCAGCGGCGTGGCGGTCTCGGCCGTCGTTCCTGGCTTGTTCGAGCTCATGCCGTCACCTCAGCGCCGGCGGTAGGGCAAAATGCAGGGTCTCCTCGGTGGTGCGCAACTGGTTCGCCGGTGGCCAGCCGCGGGCGGTCAACCAGTCGATGACGCCGCCCACCAGATCTTCGGGCACCGACGCGCCGCTGGTGACGCCGGCCCGCTCGATGCCGTCGAACCAGGCACCGTTCAGATCCTCGGCCGAATCGACGCGGTGGGTGGCCGCGCCGGCCGTGCGGGCGACCTCCACCAGGCGCATCGAATTGGACGAGTTGGCCGAGCCGACGACGATGACGAGCTGGCACCGTCCGGCCAGCTCCCGCACCGCCTGTTGACGGTTTTGCGTGGCGTAACAGATGTCATCGCTTGGCGGATCGATCAGGCGCGGGAATCGCGCCCTCAGCGCCGACACTGTGGCGCGTGTTTCGTCCACGCTGAGCGTCGTCTGGCTCAGCCAGGCCACCGGCTGGTCGAGCGGCAGAGGCAGCGCATCGACGTCTTCGGGGGTCTCAACCAGGTACATGCGCTCGGGCGCCTCGCCCATCGTTCCCTCGACCTCTTCGTGACCGGCGTGGCCGATCAGCACCACCGGGCACGTCAGGCGGACGGCCTCCCGGTGCACCTTCGTCACCAGGGGGCAGGTGGCGTCGATGACCCGCAGGCCGCGGGCCACCGCCTCGTCCCGTACCGCGGGGCTGACGCCGTGGGCCGAAAACACCACGGTGGCACCGCACGGCACCTCGTCCAACTCGTCGACGAATATCGCGCCCTGGGCAGCCAGGCGGGCCACCACATGCCTGTTATGGACGATCTGCTTGCGCACGTAGACGGGCTGGCCGTATCGCTTGAGCGCCAAGGCGACAACCTGCGTTGCCCGGTCGACGCCGGCGCAATAGCCCCGTGGGCTGGCCAGCCAAAGCTCTCGCTCCATGGCATAAGTCTAGGTGAGTGAGCCGCCCAACCAAGGCAGTTTAGTGTCGGTCTGCGGAAAGCGGAACTCCCCCACCGTGACGCCCCGGCGCGACGCCAGCTCGGCGGCGATCAGTTGGGCGAAGACGATTTCCGCCACAGCACCGGCATAACCGTCGGCCACCTGGCTGAGGTGGTGGGCGCCCGGCGTGGTGCCGGGGTGTGTGACACACTGGATGACCAATGCGCCGGCATCGCGCAACTGGGCCGCCACGCCGTTCTCCCGCCCGTCCCCAAACAGCATCGCCGCGCCGTGCGGGCCGCTCGATTCCATCGGGCCGTGCAGATACTGCAAGGTCTCGAAAGCGGCGGTCGGCGTGCCGGGGGCTTCCCGGAACAGCAGGGCCACCGCCTGGGCGCTGCCGGCGCTGCACCCCTGGCCGGTAATGTCGAGGAACCACCGCTCATCGAGCGCCTCCGCCAGGGCGGGCGCGTCACCGGCGAAGTCGCGCAAGGCCGTCTCGGCGATACCCGCCAGGGCCCCCGGATCGGCAATCGGTGCGCCAAAGGCCTCCGCGACGGCCGCCAAGGCCACCAGCGTCGTCGTGTATCCGATGGTGTAGACGCCGGAATCGGCGAAACCGCCAAGCGGCACGACAAGGCTCGCGCCCTGCGTCACCGGCGAGGACGGGTCATTTGTGACGACGATCGGCGCCACCCCCATCCGGGCTGCGGCCGCTATCGGCTCCGGGCTGCGCCCCGACTCGGAAATGACGATCACGTGATCGGCCGGCTTGTACCCGGCCGGGAAACCTCGCACGGACGACGCATCCAGGTTGACGGCCCGGACGCCGCGGTCGCGCAGCGCCGCGACGAACACGGCACCGGCATTCGTCGACGCCCCCATGCCGACCACCGCCACCGTCTCGTCTGCCTGCCACGTTTGGGTGACGGACGCCAGCGCCTCGCCGGCCAGATCGGCCGCCCGCCGCAGCCAGGCCGGCTGCGCGGCGATCGCCTCCCGGAAATCGGCTTTGCCGCTCATCACGTCCTCCTATGTCTTGACGGCCCCGGAAACCAAACCCGAAACCACGTAGCGCTGGAAGATGATGGCCAAGATCACCGGCGGTAATGCCGCTATCACGCCGCCGGCGGCGACAAGCCCGAAATCGGTTGAATGCTGGGCCGAGAACTCGGCAATGGCCACCGGTATGGTCTTGCTGGCATTAGACGAGGTGAAGATCAGCGCATACATGAACTCGTCCCAGGCCAGCAGGAAGGCGAACATGGCGGCGGCGAAAATGCCCGGCCCGGCCGAGGGCAGCACGATCTGGAACAGGCCCTGCATGCGCGACGCCCCGTCGATCCAGGCCGACTCCTCCAGCTCCTGCGGGATGGTCAGGAAATAGTTCGACAATATCCAAAGCACAAAGGGCACAACCAGCGAACAGTCGACGATGATCAAGCCCCCCAGGTTGTCCAGCAGGCCGATCTTGCTCAAGATCAAATACAGCGGAATCAGCAGGGCGATTTGCGGCAGCATGTACGTGAAAAGAAACGTCATCAAGATGGCGCTGCGTCCCCGGAAACGCATCCGGGCGAAGGCGTAGGCACCCAGAATTCCGACGATCATCGCCACGACAACCACCGCGACGGCGACGATCAACGAATTACGCAAGGCCGCGCGGAACTCAACATAGCTTGAGCCCGGGCTGTTGAACATCGCCACGTAGCGATCAAAGAAGAAATGGTCCGGCCAGAAACGCAGGGGCACCTGAACGAGCGCGGCCTGCGTGTGCACCGACGCCAATACCATCCACAGGAAGGGGGCCAGCAACGCCACGGCCACAACCAGTGCCGCCAGGTGCAGCAGGATGGAGGTTGACAGCTTCTGCTTCATAGTAGGCTCATCTCGCTACGTCGCAGGGCCCGCAAATAAATGGCTGAAAGTATCGCGATGGCAAAGACGATCAAATAGGCCAAAGCCGACCCGATGCCGAAAGACTGGTTCGAAAAGGCCAGGTTGTAGGCGTAGTAGGCGATGGTCATGGTGCCGTTGGCCGGACCGCCGCGCGTCATCGCATAGATGACGTCGAACACCTTGAACGCTTCGATTATCCGCAACACCAGCACGATCGAAATTGACGGCAAAAGCATTGGCAAGGTGATGGACCACAGCGTGCGCACCGGCCCGGCTCGGTCGATCTTGGCCGCCTCGTAAACCTCGCTGGGAATTGACGTCAACCCGGCCAGCAGCATGAACGCCACCACGGGGACGGTCTTCCAGACGTCCGCCACAATCACCATGTTGAGAGCCAGCCACGGCGTGCCCAACCAGATCGGCGCGTCGGAGTACTGCTGGATGATGCCCAGGTGCTGCAGCAGAGCATTGAAAGCCCCAAACTGGGCGTTGAAAATGCCTTTCCATAAGGCGCCGGAAACGATGGTGGGCACGGCCCACGGAATGACGACGATTGTGCGCAGCAACCACCGGCCATGAATTGGCGCGTTCAACAGCGCGGCGATGGCCAGCCCCAAAACCAACTCGATGGTGGTGGAGACGACCGTGAAATACAACGTTCGCCCCATCGACCCCCAGAAGTTGGGGTTCGACAGGGCCGTGGCAAAGTTGCCGAGCCCCACAAAAGGTGCGGTGGTGTGCATGGCCGACGTAACGTCAGTGACGGAGTAGATCAGCGTCTGGACCATCGGGTAGACGATGATGCCGAAAACCACCACGATGGCCGGCAGCAGCAGGCCGAGCGCCAGCGGGGCCTCGCTTCGACGCCTCCGACGCCGGGGCGGCACCTCAGGCGCGTCGAGCGGGTCATTCACCCGCTCAAGCGATTCATTCACCGCCCACCCTGTCATGTCATCACCCACCTCTTTGGTGTTACTTTACGACGGTGGGTGGACGACCATGTCGGCACGTCCACCCACCGCAACACAAGCTCAGCTAGCTGGCTGTCTTGGATTGGGCGACGGCGTCGTCCATTGCTGCCTGCGGCGTCATCTGGCCGAGCAGGGCCTTTTGGATGTCGGCCTGCAAGACGGCGGAGGTGGCGTTGTAGTTCGCCACCTGCGGCCGCTGGATCAAGTCGGCGTAACCCGTCTTGGCGGCGGCAAACAGCTCAGGCGCCTGCGCCGTGATCGTCGGGTCGGAGTAGCTGGATGTCCAGTTGGGCAGCCAACCGGTCGGGTACTGGTTTTGCACAGGCTGGCTGGTCAGGTAGGTGATCAGGTCCCAGGCGGCGTCCTGGTTCTTGGACCCGGTGGGGATGCCAAGCGCCATGGCGCCATTGATGCCGGGGCGAGCGCCGGTCGGGCCAGCGGGGGTCGGCAGAATGTGGATCTTGCCGACCACATTGGACTGGGTCGGATCCTGCAAGGCGGCGAACGTCGACTCCCAGTTCAGGCCGAAAGCGGTCTGGCCCTGAGCCAACGACTTCTGCACGTCGTCCTCGATGAAGGTCGTCGACGCCGGGTTGGTGAGCCCGTCATCAATGGTCTGCTTCATCCACGTCAGCGCTTGCACGCCCACGGCGTTGTTGACATCCAGGTTGCCGCTGGCATCGGTGAACGAGCCACCGAACGCGCCCAGCATCTGCCCGTAGTCGCAAATCACGGCCTCAGCCTGCGACCAGCTCCAGGCCAGCGGGTACTGCACGACGCCCTGATCCTTGAGCTTTTGCGCCACTGCCAGCAGGCCGTCCCAGGTGCCGAGATCGGCATCGGTCGCGCCAACCTTGGCGATCATGTCTTCATTCACATACAGGAACTTGGTGGACGGGCCCCAGGGCACGCCGTAAAACTTCCCGTTGAACTCAGCGGTGGTGTAGGCGCCGCCAAGCATGTCCGTCTGCCACGAAGCCGGGTAGCGGCTCGTGACGTCCGTCAAGATGCCTTTGGTGGCGAATTCGGCCGGCCAGATGACGTCGACAAGCACGACATCATAGGTGCCAGCCGGTGCGGCCGTCACGATCTTGTCGTGCAAGGCCTCGTATGCCACATAGGTGGCATTGACTGTGACGTTCGGATTGGCCGTCTCGTATGCCTGGATCATGGCATCGATTTGGTCTTGACTGTAACCGGCCTGCTGCATGAACAGCGCATTCAGCGTCGTCTTGGCGGTGGTGGCGGTGTCACTGGTGCTGCCAGTGGTGCTGGCACCGGTGCTGCCACCGGTGGCGCAGGCGGCGAGCGAGAGCGTCGCCGCCAAAGCGACGACTGCGGCCAGCCCGCCCCTGATGGAACGGCTCATCTTCATTGGTGTTCTCCTTTTCTCTTTCTTTTCTTTATTTCGGTTCGTGTGAAAGTGCCCGCGCCAGGGCCAGGGCCCCGACGACGGGTGACTCTCGCAGCAAATGGACGCGCAAAGTCGGCGCGACCAAGCTCAATGCGACGGAAAAAGCCTGCTCCAGCCGTGGCTGGGAGGTGATGACACCGCCGGCCGCCACCACGTCCAGGGCGTCGACACCCTTGGCCCGCAGCGCCACGACGTCGGCCGCCAGCTGGCGCCCGTCCGCCTCGATGACGCCCGCCGCCAATGCATCGCCGGCGTCCGCCGCCTCGAACACCAGCGGGGCCAGTGCCCCCCAGTCGGTGATGCAGAGGTCGGCGGTGAAGTCGTAGCCCAACTGCACCGGGTCGGGCGACCCGTAGTGCTTCATCAAGGCGTAAGCCAGCGGGCCGGGCGGGTCACCGGCGTCATGGGCCGCCAGAATCGCGGCAACCGATTCGCGTACCAGGCTGGGCGCCGACCCCGGGTCACCCAAGATCCAGCCGTGACCGCCGACCTTGACGAGTTCGCCCTGGCCGTCACGTCCCACGACGATGGAGCCCGTGCCGCAAACGACGGAAATCGACCGGGTCAGCCCGGCGGCGGGCCCGAAAAGCTCTGAATCGTTGACCACCTGCACTGGCCCCGGGTGTGTGGCTTTCACCCATTTGGTCAGCAGCGCGCACTGGGCGCGGTTGTCACAGCCGTTGACACCCAGGGCGATGGGGACATCCGCGCGTCCCAGCGCGTCGCCGGGTATCAAGGCCAACAAGCGGGTCGCATTCATCGGGTCGGCGAACAGAGTGCCCTTGAGCCAGCACGACGACAGCACAGCCACTTCGTCCGACTGGCCGTCGGAGTCCACGCGGATGCGCGTGTGGGTGCCGCCGACATCAATGCCGACCTCCATCTCGTGTCTCCTTCGCCACAGGGTAACTTTTGACTTTTACTTCATTGCCATCATGAAATTAACCTGGTTTTAATCTAGACGGCTGGGCACATCCGCCGCAACACGACAGCGCGAAATAGGCCGAATCGTTATCAATTCGCCGACGCGAAGCTGAGGCCATCGGCGGCGAAACTGGCGGCGCCGATCATGATGGCGTCAGCCCCGAGCCCGGCCGGCCGAAGCGGCGGCACTCGCAGAATCCGGCCAATCAGGCGCTCGCGCACCCCGTCTATCACCAAAGACATGCCCGTCTCGTCGGCGCTTCCGCCGATAATCACCAGTTCCGGGTCAAGAACGACACACAGGGCCGCGATCGATAGGGCCGTCAGATCCAGCAGTTCATCGGCCAGCTTGCCGGCCTTGCCACCCCGTTCGTGCCCGAGCACGATCAGATTCGGCAGCGTCGGCTCATCCGACAGGTCCAAGCCCAGGCGCGCGGCCTCATCGCTTAGCCGCTTGCCGCCGATCAGTTGCTCCAGCTCGCCCCGGTCGGGGAACAGCCGGCGCAGGGAATCGCGTCCGGTCAGCAGGTAGCCGATCTCACCGGCTTCGTGATGCATGCCCCGGTACAACTGCCCGTTCGTGATCAGACCGGCGCCCAGCCCGTTGCGGACCACCAAAGATACGAGGTTGGCCACACCGCGCCCAGCCCCGCGCCGGTGCTCGGCCACAGCCAGGCAATTGGCGTCGTTGTCCAAGAACACGGGCAGGCCGGCCCGCCGCGACAGCAGGTCACCAAGTGCCAGGCGATCCCAGCCCAACTCGTGGATGGCCGACACCGTGCCGGTCCGCCCCGTCACCACACCGGGGACGGCCACCCCAATGCCCACCAAGCGCCGCTCCGGTTGGTCGACTATTCGATCCAGTAGGCCACAGGTCAGCTGAAGCCTCACCTCCGGGTCGGTCAGTCTGCCGAATATCGTCTCGTCGCGCCCGACAATCCCGCCGTCCAACGTCATCAGCAGAGCCGTCGCCCCCGTGTCGGTCACGCTGATGCCGGCCACCACCTGGCCCTCACCGTTGTAGGCGAAGATTTCTGGCGGACGCCCACCCGTCGACGCTTCCCGCCCGATGACAACGACCCGTCCGAGGTTCACCAGCCGATCAATCGCCCGGTTGAGGGTCGCCAGGCTCAGCTCCGTCGTCGCAGTCAGCCCGTGCCTCGTCAGCCCCCCGTGCTCGCGAAGTGCTTGGACCACACGGTCATCTGTTGCGCTCACAAAGGAGATGATACGTGAGTCACAGCCAAAGCGATAGCCACCCAGTGGCAAATCGCCGCCACCGCCGTCATGGAGTGGAAAATCTCGTGGAAACCGAACCATTCCGGGGCTGGGTTGGGCGACTTCCTGGCGTACACCACCGCCCCCAACGTGTAGATGACCCCGCCAACGATCACCAGGATGACGATGGCTGGGCCGGCCTTCCACATGACAGGCAGCCACCCCACAGCGATCCATCCCATCACCACATAGAGGCCGGCCGTCAACCAGCGCGGCGCCTTCAGCTGCAAGGCCCCCAGCGCCACGCCCACGACCGCGCAGACCCAGATCAGCACCAGCAGCAGCACCCGCGACCAGCCCGCCAACAGGGCGACGGCCAAAGGCGTGTAGGTGCCGGCGATGAAGATGAAGATGTTGGAATGGTCGATCTGGCGTAGCACCCGACGCGGGTTCGGACGCCACCGCCCCAGGTGGAAGACCGCCGACATCGTGAACAACTCCATGGCGCACACCATGTAGACGATGCAGGCCAGCCTCACACCCCAGCTGTTCGACAACAAGATGAGCGCCACGCCGCCGGCGATCACCAGCAGGCTCATTGACGCGTGGATGACGCCTCTCAGCCGGGGTTTTTCCTCGAACTCGGGGACGTCCGGCACTTGATTGCCGAGGTCCGTGTCAACCGGATGCGTCTGAATACTCACCTAAGTTACTCTAGCGTAACCACGGTGTGAGTGGCAATCGACCTGGGGTCAAATTGCCCTCTGGGGAGGGGTGTCGGCGGAGCCGACGAGGTGGTCCAGCGAGGGGTGCAGCGCCGGAGCCGCCGAAAATTCCCCTCTGCGGAGGGGTGGCAGTCGCGAAGCGACTGACGGGGTGGTCCCCCAAGCAGGTGCAGCGCCGGAGCCGCCGAAAATTCCCCTCTGCGGAGGGGTGGCAGTCGCGAAGCGACTGACGGGGTGGTCTTGCGAGGGGTGCAGCGCCGCGGCCACGGAAAATTCCCCTCTGCGGAGGGGTGGCAGTCGCGAAGCGACTGACGGGGTGGTCTCCCAAGCAGGTGCAGCGCCGCGGCCACAGAAAATTCCCCTCTGCGGAGGGGTGGCAGTCGCGAAGCGACTGACGGGGTGGTCCCCCAAGCAGGTGCAGCGACGCAACCGGGGTGGCCTGTTACCTTTTTTGTGCTGACGCGGACGCTTCGCGTCCTTGTCGTCGAAGTTTGGTGGTGACGCTGGGCGGGTGGTCACCTAGCTGACTGGCCTGGCTGCCCTAGTTGCGGCTGGCTGCCGGGGACGGCCGTGGCTGGGTTGGTCTGGTTTCAGGGTTCCAGACGTCACGATGAGGAGATAACCCCGCAAAACCTCCCCGCCAACGGCCTCACCTGGCACGGTTGCAGGACTTAGCACGGGTTCGACACGGTTTTCATGTAGGTAAGTCCGGCAACCGTAGCGCCCCCAAAGCAAAACAGCCGAGGTTTGCGGAGTTACCACCCTGCCACCGGGCGGAAAACTGAACGAAATGCGAAGTTACGCAACGCCTTGCCGGAAA
>WRFI01000028.1 GCA_009778875.1 Propionibacteriaceae bacterium
GCGGGCTCCAGCCGGCCCGAGCGCACAGACGCCGTACTCGACGCGTGATCAAGTGGCCACCAGGCCTGGGCAGGCGTCTGCGCCGTCGCCAGCTCGAACCGGCGTTCCACCCGCCATGTCAACCGGCAAATCCGTCGAAGTGAATTCCACTCCCCAGAGGGGAATTTACAGTCCGCCTGCGCGAGATGAGAGTTTTCGTCCACCTGAGCGTCGATTTCGACGATTTAGGGGACGAAAACTCCGATCTCGACGGTCTAGAGCTTTGTCATCGGAGCGAAGGGGACGGCCAGGCGCTTGGTTCCGCTGGAGCCGAAGTCGACGTCAGCCTGGGCGCTGGTGCCCTCGCCGCGGACGGCTAACACCGTCCCCAGGCCGAGGATGTCATGGATGACGCGATCACCGGGTGCGAAAATCTCCTTGTTCAGCGGGCGGGCCTTGGGCAGGCCGGTCGGGCGCTCGGGTTTTTGGCCCCGTCCCTCGCCCAGGACGGTGCCCGTCGGCTCGTCCCATTGGCTGACCCAACTGAGTTCGCCGTCCCCGCTGCCGACGCGCCCGGAGCGTCGCCCGAGGCGTCGCCAATTGGCTTGATCGGCGCTGCTATGCCGCGACGGCCAAGACGTCAGCTCGGCGCCCACCCGTCGCCAGGCGATCAGCCCGGGCGGTATCTCGTCGAGGAATCGGCTGGCCGGGTTGTACTCCGGTTGCCCGAACAGCGTGCGGACCGCCGCCCTTGTCACGTAGAGATGCTGCTTCGCCCGCGTGATGCCGACATAGGCCAGGCGGCGTTCCTCCGACAGCTCGGACGGGTCGGACATCGCCAACGTATGCGGGAAGACGCCGTCCTCCATGCCAGTCAAAAAGACGGTGTCAAACTCAAGGCCCTTGGCCGAATGCAGCGTCATCAAAGTGACGACGCCGTCCCCCTGGTCGGGCAGCGCGTCGGTGTCCGACGCCAACGCAATGCGCTCCAAGAACCCTGCCAATGAATCATCAGGCTCCGGCATACCCTCAGCCAACTCGTCGGCTAACACATGGGCCCCGGGTGTTGTCGGAAGATCTTCGGATGGGGGACGCTCCAGCCCAAAGAGTCGGGCTCCAGCCGGCCCAGGGCGCCCAGACGCCGTACTCGACGCACGGTCTGGGTGGGTGGTTGGGTCTGCAGGCGTCTGCGCCGTCGCCAGCCCAAACCGGCTTCCACCCGCCATACCGCCGCTCCTCCGCTGCGCTTCGGACCGCCTGTCATCAGGTGGAGGTTCCGGGGCTTCCTCTTCAAGATCGATGGTGTGAGCCCGGGCGACGAACTCCGCTGCCACGTGGGCCAGCTCTTCGAGGTTCTCGACGCGGGACTGATCCTGGGGGTCCTTTGACGTCCGGAACTGGTCGGCCAGGCCGGATGCGTCGAGCACCGATAGCACCACCTCGTCGGCCGGCAGGCCCTCGGCGATGAGGGTACGCTGGGCGTCCATCATTTCCACGAAGCTGTCGATGGCCTTGACCGCCCGGGCGGTCACGCCCGCCTCGTCGGCCCGGCGGAGCGCCCGTCCGAAGCTGATCTGCTGGCGGCGGGCCAGGTCGGCGATGGCATTGATGGTGGTGTCGCCGATGCCGCGCTTGGGCTCGTTGAGGATGCGCTGGGTCGAGATGTCGTCGTCCTCGTTGACCAGGGCGCGCAGGTAGGCCAGGGCGTCGCGCACCTCTTTGCGCTCGTAGAAGCGCACGCCGCCGAGCACCCGGTAGGGCAGGCCGGCGCGGACGAAGGCCTCCTCGACGACGCGCGATTGGGCGTTGGTGCGGTAGAAGACGGCGACGTCGGAGTAGCGCTGGCCCCGCGTCGCGCCCGCGGCGATCTCCTCGGTGACGAAGCGGGCCTCGTCGTATTCGGTGTCGCCGACCCAGCCGGTGATCTTCGCGCCATCGCCGGCCTCCGACCACAGCGTCTTCTTGGGACGTCCCAGGTTGTGCGCGATGACGGCGTTGGCCGCGTTCAATATCGTCTGCGTCGAGCGGTAGTTCTGGCCGAGCACGATGGTCCGGGCGCCCGGAAAATCGTCCTCGAAACCCAAAATGTTGCCGATGTTGGCGCCCCGGAAGGCATAGATGGATTGGTCCGAGTCGCCGACGACCATCAGTTCGGGTGGGGTCAGGTCGGTTGAATCGGGCGAGCAGAGGGCCTGGATGAGGGCATATTGGGCGTGGTTGGTGTCTTGGTATTCGTCGACCAGGACGTGACGGAACCGCCGGCGGTAGTGCTCGCGGACATCGGCGTGATCGGTCAGCAGTCGGACGGCCTGGACGAGCAGGTCGTCGAAGTCTAGGGCGTTGGCGTCCCGCAACGCCCGCTCGTACTGGACGTAGACGTCGGCGTACACCTCTTCGAGCGGTTGACGGTCACCCTGCGCGGCGTGATTGGTGACCAGGCGATTCGCGGCGGCGGCGTCGAGCAGGTCGTCCTTGCATTTGGAGATCCACGTCAAGATGCCCCGTGGGGCGAACTTCTTGGGGTCGAGGCCCATTCGCTTGGTGACGGCGGCGACGAGGCGGCGCTGATCGGTGTCGTCATAGATGGTGAACGACCTGGCCAGCCCAAGTTTGTCGGCGTCTGAGCGGAGCATGCGCAGGCAGGCCGAGTGGAAGGTCGACACCCAGATCAGACGGGCCCGCCGTCCAACCAGTTCCTCGACGCGACCGCGCATCTCGGCGGCCGCCTTGTTGGTGAAGGTGATCGCCAAGATTTCGCCGGGGTGCACGCCGCGCGCGGCGATCAGGTAGGCGATCCGCCTGGTCAGCACGCGGGTCTTGCCGGAACCGGCACCCGCCACGACCAGCAGCGGCGATCCGGCGTGAATGACGGCCTCGCGTTGCGGCGGGTTGAGATCGCCCAAGAGTGTTTCCACCGCCATCTGGGCGTCCAAGGCGCCGAAATCGGGCGAATACTCATACGTCATAAGAGCTCAAGCTTATTTGGTTTGAGGCAGCAGAGCGTACTTCGGCATGCCGTCCGTCCACCAGGGGTGACGATCCTCGTCGAAGCCGAAGGCCTCCAAGCCGAGGCGTTGCACCAATGCGGCGCAATCCCGCGGCCCGTCCCGCCCGGCGGCGAGAGCGGCGGTGGCTGCCATGTCCACAAGGGCGATGTCGTGCCCGACCACGGTGACCGACGAGTTGACCGGACGCCACCCGTCCAGCGGATTGACGATGTGACTGCCGCGCTCACCGGTTCCCGACGTGGCCACGGCGATGGGGCCGCCATTCCCCTCCTCAGGAGGGGTGGCGCGAAGCGACGGGGTGGTCGTCATCGACACAATCGTTGCCAGTTCGCCGGGACGGTAGGGATGGGCGATGCCGAGACGCCAGGCCGCACCTTCCGGGTTGACGCCGCGGGCAATGATGTCGCCACCGCCGTTGAGGCAGTAGTCGAGGCCAGCCCCGTCGAGCCGTCGCGCGGCCCGCGCCAAAGCCCAGCCCTTGACGTAGCCGGTGGGGTCGTACCCGCCGGCGCGACGGGCCGAAAACAGCCCGCCGGTGATGGCTTCGGCCTGGTCGCAGGCCTCGATCACCTCGCGCAGATCGGCGCTCAGCTGGGCGTCTGGCAACCGTCCGTCCCGCCATTGGCTGATCTCGCTGTCGGGGCGGAAGACCGACAGGCGCGACTCGATCGTGACGAAATCGTCTTCGATGGCTGCGACAACGTCGTCGACATCGGGCGTCACACCGGCAACAACCAGCGAGAACACCGTATTCATCGATTCGATGACCCAGCGACGCGGTGTGCTCATGGTCCAGCCCCTTTGACCCGCCGATTCTACTCGGCTAAGCAGTCGTGGAGTGATGGGCGGGTAGCACGGCGAACTGGCGCATTCCCTCCGTCCACCAGGGGTGCTGGTTCTCGTCAAAACCCAGGGCCTCAAGGCCAAGGCGATGCACCAAGGCGGCCGAGGCTTGTGAGCCTTGACGCCCGGCAGCCAGCGCTGCGGCCGACGCCATGTTCACAAACGCGATATTGTGGCCGGCCACCGTGATGGACGAAAGGGCTGGGACCCAGTCGTCGTGCGCGGTGGTGACATGGCCGTCGGGCTGGGTAGCCCGCGACGTCGCGATTGCGATGGGACGGCTGTCCCCGGGTGGCTCGCTGATCACCGTGGCCAGTGCGCCTGGATGGTAGGGATGACCGACACCAAGCCGCCACGGCAGGCCATCGGGACCGTCACCTCGGGCGGTGATGTCGCCGTCACCGTTGAGGTAGTACGAGCTGACCTCAGCCTCGTCCAGCCGACGACCGGCCCGCTCCAGGGCCCAGCCCTTGACGTAGAAGGTGGGGTCGTAGTGGCCGGCATGTTGAGCCGAGAATAAGCCACCGGTTAGCTCCTCCGCCAGCTCGCAGGCGGCCATGACCTCGCGGGTCTCCATGCTCAACTGGGCATCGCTCAGGTAGCCATGTTGCCATTGGTAGAGCTCGCTGTCTGGGCGCACGACCGACAGCCACGACTCGATTCGTCCGAAGTCGTACCTGATGGCGGTGACCAGCTTTTCTGTGGTGGCCGACGATTCTCCGACGATGGCCAGCGAGAACGCTGTGCCCATTGACTTGATGATCCATCGATGAGGCGGAATGCTGACTGTTGTCGGTGGGGCGGCCGTGGCTGTCCGTCCGGCGACTACGCTGCCGCGAACAAGATCTTGATTCATGACGGTCTCTCCCAAACTGTCTGATCAATCTACAAGCCGCCTCGCAATACGACGGCTGACCCGCTTCATGCTACCAGTGTCTGAGTTGGCGTCAAACTCTCGACTTTGAGTCTAGGATTCCGGCTCCACGGCGTCCTGGACGACGACGGCCTCCCACGGCACCAGTGCGCCAGTGAACTTGGTGCGGCCCGTGTTCGCCGCCAGACAGGTGGTTGCGGTGCCGCATTGCAGAAGAGGGGTGGCCCAGGGGCCGCTCAGGGGCTGGGCATGGTTGCTCATGTTCAGGAAAACTGTGACGGCCGGCTCGCCGCTGAATTCACGTCGGAAAACCATCAGGGCCCGGTTCGCGAAAACGGGTATGAAATCGCCCTCCAATAATGTCGGTGAATCAGCCCGGAGTCTAACCATCTGGCGATAGAAACTCAGCACCGAGTCCGGGTTGTGCTCCTGCGCGGCGTAATTGATGAACTGGTAGTTTCGGTTGATGCGCAACCATGGCGTGCCCGTTGAAAAGCCTGCCCCGTCCGAGGCGTCCCACTGCATCGGGGTGCGGGCGTTGTCCCGGGATGACTGACGGATCATCGCCCAACGGGCCGGCTTCGGAATGCCGATGCGGCCGAACATGGCGTAAGTGTTGCGGCTTTCGACGTCATTCAATTCGTCGATCGATGTGAAATCGAAATTCGTCATGCCAATTTCCTGGCCCTGATAGATGAATGGGCTGCCGCGCAACGTCATCAGCATGACGGCGAACAGTTTGGCGCTGCGAAGCCAGTAGGCCTGGTCATTGCCGTAATGGCTGACAATTCGTGGTTGGTCGTGGTTTTCCAGATACAAGGCATTCCAGTGCAAGCCCTGTTGCCAGACGGTCAGCCGGCGCATCAGTTCTTTGGCGCTGAATGGTTTCGGACCATACTTGGAAAAAATATGATCCACTTCAA
Organism: Propionibacteriaceae bacterium; assembly: GCA_009778875.1. Taxonomy (GTDB): domain Bacteria; phylum Actinomycetota; class Actinomycetes; order Propionibacteriales; family Propionibacteriaceae; genus WRGV01. Next base: position 5,628 of record WRFI01000028.1, read on the forward strand.
GGTGATCGAAATAGAAGATCAGGTCGAGCTCGCCCCGGCTCGGGTCGGTCAGCTCCCGTCCCTCTTCCACGGTCACCATGGCGGCCTCGCCGACGGTGAAAGCATTGTATGGGTCAAGGACGTCGCGACGCAGCGCCCGCAGTATTTCGTGCAGGCCCGGCTGGGTCTTGTAATGCTCAATGCCGCGGACGATCGGCAGGCCTTTTCCGTCGTCCAGTGATGTCTTGAACAGGCAGGTGATGACGTCGCACCGGAAGCCGGCGATACCCCGGTCGAGCCAGAACCTCAGCACGTCCTCGATTTCGGCCAATACCGCCGGATTGTGCCAGTTCAGGTCGGGCTGTTTCTTGTCGAAAAGGTGCAGATAGAATTCCCCGCGGACGTCATCCCATTCCCAGGTGCTGCCCATGAAAAAGCCCGTCCAGTTGTTGGGCGGCTCGCCCGACGGTCCGCCCGGACGCCAGATGTAATAGTCGGTGTAGGGATCAACACGCGCCCGACTGGCCTGGAACCAGCGGTGCTCGTCCGAGGTGTGGTTGACCACCAAATCCATGATGATGCGGATGCCGCGGGCGCCAGCCTGGCTCACCAGTTCGTCGAAATCGTCGAGCGTGCCGTAGCGCGGGTCGATGGCGCAATAATCGGCGATGTCGTAGCCGTTGTCGGCATCGGGCGACGGGTACAGCGGTGACAGCCAAAGGCACCCCACGCCGAGTGACGCCAACTCATCCAGGCGCGAAATGATGCCCGGGATGTCACCAAAGCCGTCGCCGTTGGAATCCTGAAAACTGCGGGGATAGATCTGGTAAAAGACGCTGGTTTTCCACCAAGGAAGGTTCATGCATCAAGCTTATCGCCCCGGCATGTCGATCGATGAGACGCCGATTCACATGCTCCATCTTACTGGGGCTGACTCTGGCCTCGAAGTAGCGGCCATCGCACCGACCACCATGACCATGACCAGATTGAAGTAGGCGCTGGTTGATTCGCCTAGCGCCGAGCGACTCAACGCGATCACCAATATCACAGCGCGCAGCCATCGACAACCCCTGACTCATGCCCACAGGACACGCCGTGCCCTGAGCAGCTTCCTATCCGGACATCCCAGTTTGAGGCAAGTGTCATCCTTCCCGGACATTTACTTTAAGGCTAGTCTCGAGACGACGAGAGACGTCTTGCAATGTCCCGTTGGGGAGCGTACACTGAAGGGAACCGAAACGTTTCGGTTCCCTTTCCCAAAGGAGTGACAATGGCAACAATGAAGTCCCGAATCTCGTGGGGTGCCCGTCTTGGACTGGTTATCGGCCTTGGTTTGTCGATGATGGGCGTTTCGGCTTGTGCGTCGAGCGCGCCGCCTGCGCCGCCTGCGTCCACAGGGCAGTCCTCTGCGGCGCTGTCTGGTGAGTTACAGATTCTCGTGTCGAGCGCGGACGCGTCGGATGCTGCGTTCAAAGACGTCAACACGGCCTTTCAGGAGCAGTATCCAGATGTGAAGGTTGTGTTCTCATCTGTGCCCAACGATCAGTATCCGGCCGCACAGTCATCGCGGCTGACTGCGGCAAATGTGGATATCGTGGTGGCCCAGGCGATGGTCAATGTGCCTTCCTACGCCACCGGTGCGGAGTCAAATGATGCCCAGCTCGCCGCCGCCGGGGGATATGTCGACCTTACGAGCGAGCCTTTCATGCAGGACTTCAACCAGAGCGTCCTGGACTCGATTAAGTTCTCGGGCAAGAACTACTCTGTCCCGACCGGACTCAGTTACTATTCAGGCGTGTACTACAACAAGGCGATGTTTGCAAAGTACAATCTCTCCGTTCCGACGACGTGGTCACAGTTCGTCACGGTGTGCCAGACTTTGCAGAATGCCGGCATTACTCCCCTGGGGATTGGGGGGAAGGATCAGTGGCCGGCAGGTCTTCCGGAGACTGCTGCGGTTCAAGGTGTCTATCCTGATACCGCCAGTAAGCAGCAGGCCATGCAAGGTCTGTGGACGCAGACGCTGAAATTGACTGATTCCGATCCGTTGAAGGTGCTACAGACCGTGCAGCAGATTTACAGCTTCGCGGACCCGAACTTCCCCGGGATCGCCTATGCCGACATTCCCGCGGCGTTTGCGAAGGGCACCTACGCGATGACCCCTGACGGCACCTGGAACTCGCCTGTGATCGCCTCGGCTGTCAACGGTGCGTTTGACGTCGGGTACTTCCCAATACCGACCAGTGACAATGCGGATAACAACAAGTTTCTCAATGGCAAGGTGGAACTTCAGTTGGCGGTCCCTTCGAATGCGCCAAACAAAGATGCCGCGCTGGCGTGGCTCTCTTTCTTCTCCCAGAAGGACACGTACACGAAGTTCGTGGCTGAGGCTGGATTCGCCCCAACGCAGCCGGGCATTGATGCGGGCGCTTTCCTGAATTCGATAGCTAGCTACACATCGACCTTCCTGCCTGGGTGGGATCAGATATGGGTTCCCAACCCGAATGCGGGCCAAGCAGCATCTGAGCCGTTTAACGTCTACGATCTGACCCCCATGGGCAAGCTCGATGCCGCCGGCGCAGCACAGCAAGCTCAGCAAGACTGGGCGGCGGGATTCTGACGAACCGATAATTGACCGTGCCGACTGACCGTTCGGGTTTCCCCAGCCGGTCGGCACGGTCCATTCAGGGAGCCAAGATGAGACCGACATTTCCGTTTCCATCACGGAAACCGATGCACGTTACCTTCGCAGCTGGGCTGCTCATGCTGGTCATGTTCGGTTTTGTGCCAGCGGTCGGCGTGTTGGTCATCTCGTTCACTGACATTCGCGGCATACCAGGCATCCCCACGCATTGGGTGTGGCTAAAGAACTACATCTCCTTTTTTTCACTTGCGCACCGTCGCGAGAACCTAAACGCTATCGGCAATACTGCGGAATTCGCGATCGCCAGCACGCTCATTCAGATCGCGGTGGCGCTGGCCATCGCCGTGCTGTTGAACCAGCGACTGCGCGGCCGAAACTTTTATCGCTCGGTGGTCTTCATGCCTACGGTACTTGGCGTGACCGTCATAGGGCTGATATGGTCGCTCATTTTGAACCCAACCGGAGGACCGGCGGCATCTCTTTTGGCTCTATTCGGCCAGAAATCGGCCTTCTTCGGTGACCCTGCGCTGGCGTTGAAACTTGTCATCCTCGTCCAGGTATGGGCCATTCTCGGTGTATCCGTTGTCATATTTTTGGCAGGTCTGCAGGCGGTTCCCACCGATCTGTATGAAGTCGCCGACATGGACGGTGCGTCACGGTGGCAGCAGTTCCGTTGGGTCACGTTCCCTCTGCTTGCGCCATCCATGACCGCGAATGTTCTTTTAGGAATTGTCAATGCGATGCAGAGCTACCAACTGGCGTATGTGCTGACCGGGCCAAACAATAAGGCGACCCAATTGCTTTCACTGCTGGTCTATGTTCAGGGTTTCGGTGGAGTCAGTTATGCGAAGGCCGCGCAGAGCCAGGGCTATGCGGCGGCCATCTCTATGGTCCAGTTCGTGCTCGTTGGCATTGTCACCCTTGCTGCACTCGCATATCTACGGCGCAGGGAAGCCCGGCTATGACACTGTCCAGCAGCCCCGTTGGTTTCGATGACATCGCCGCACAGAAGCGGACGCCTCCGGTGTATCGCCGGCGTCGAGGCGCTATCAAGCACCGGCACATCGGAAGTTACATTGCGGTGGCTGTTGTAATGATCTTCTTCCTCTTCCCGCTTGCGTTCCTCCTAAATACGTCACTGAAGAGCAACGCCGAGTTCGCTCGCAACCCGATGGGACTCGTGATTGACCCACAGTGGAGCAACTTCCCACAAGCTTGGTCACAGGGCGGCTTCGGCACTTTTATCCTCAACAGTTTGCTTTACACGATCGGTGGCGCAGGAATCGGCGTTCTGATCACACTGGTCCTCGGTTTTCCAGTGGCGCGAGGTTACATCAGGGGCGCACGCCAGATGATGATTGTGTTTGTCTTGATACTTTTCCTGCCCAATGCTCTGATCACACAATTTCAGTTGCTTTTGCACCTTCATTTGTATGACTCGCGACTCGGATACATCCTGATTGTCGCGGCGGGGGTCGGGGTCGGCCCGCTGCTCTTCCGGGGATTTGTGACGTCAATTCCGACCGAACTCGATGAAGCTGCGGCCATCGACGGCGCGGGATACTGGCGGTTCATCTTCACATTTGTTGCCCCACTGGCCAGGCCCGCCCTGACCACCGTGTTTCTTCTGCAAGCCGTGTGGATATGGAATGAAATAATCCTCGCTACCGTGCTGCTACCTGACCAGTCGAAAGCGCCGTTGACGTTGGGCCTTTTCCGCTTCCAAGGCACCTATACTAATCAATGGGGGCTGCTTTCGGCGGCGACGATCCTTGTCGCTACCCCTCTGATCATTGCTTATGTATTCTTGCAGCGTTATATCGTCGCTGGTGTAATTGGAGGGGCGATCAAGGGATGATCAGTGAAGAGGAAAACAGGATTCCGTACAGGCTTGCTCGAATTGGCACCGTAATGGCCGCCAACCCAGAAGACCCCTACGAAGCTGCGGGCGTGCTCAATCCCGCAACGGCTCGGGCGCCGGATGGAACGTTGCGGATGTTCCCTCGGATTGTTCAGAAAGGGAACATCTCCCGGATAGGCACCGGCAGAATCCTGGTCAGCGATGGCGTCCCCGTGGGGGTGGAGCGCGAGGGAATCGCTCTGGCTCCAGAGCGGGGCTGGGAGCACGGCACCAACCATGGCGGCGTTGAAGACCCCCGGATAACATGGATTCCTCAGCTAAACAAGTACGTGATGGCCTATGTGGGTTTCGGTCCGCTGGGTCCTCGTGCTGCCGTCGCCGTCTCGGACGACACTCTCACCTGGCGTCGCCTGGGCCCGATTATGTTCGCCTATGACGACACGCTTGGTACCGATCTGAACCTATTTCCGAACAAAGACGTAGCTTTCTTTCCTGGAATCGTGCCTGATCCGGATGGACGTCCTAGCTTCGCGGTTTTGCACCGCCCGATGTGGGATCTGAGTTTCGCCCGCGTCGGCGAAAACCCGCCGTTACCCACAGGGTCGGTCGATCCACGTCCGGGAATCTGGATCTCTTACATCAATGTGCGGCGAGTGCTCGCGGATCTCCGCGCCATTACATTGGTGGATGGCCACAGACCTATTGCCGGGCCGCTGTTCAGATGGGAGTCACTCAAGATCGGCTGCGGCCCAGCCCCGCTCGCTGTGCCGGAAGGGTGGCTCGTCATATACCATGGTGCCACCGGCACTATCAACGGCAGCGGCTTCTCCCCTGAGCAGCAAGACGGGGTCGTCTATGATGCTGGTGCCATGATTCTTGACGCTAATGATCCATCTCGCGTGCTGGCCCGCTCACCCATGCCGCTACTGACCCCCGAACTCACCGATGAAAGGGCAGGAACCGTCGCCAACGTTGTCTTCCCCACCGCGATCGAACAGATCGGCAAACACCACTATGTCTTCTACGGCATGGCGGACGCCAAGATCGGTGTCGCACGCTTGGAGCGAACCGCCAACCCACACCAAGCCATTCGGGACTTGCCGTGACCACCGGGGCGGGCACCATCCGTCTCGCTTCCGTCGGCTGCGAGGTGTTGCTCGCTACAGCCAACGATGGACCAGTCATGCTCTGCGATCTATCAAGAGGCTCACAACGTTCGTTGGTAACGGAATACCCCCTTGTCGCCATCCACACAGTTGAGGAACGTCAAGCGAGTCGCATGAACTATGCCTACGCGGACTCTGTCATCGGGAGTCGTCTCCGGTATGTATCACACACAATGTTGCGGACCTCGGAAGGTCTATCCGTTGACGTGGTCCAGCGCGACAATCAGCGCGCTCTCACAGTGGCCACACATTTGACCCTGTTCGACTCCGCACCGGCGATGCGGATTACTCACACCATTACCAATGCCAGTGAAAACCAGCTTCATCTTCTCGCGATGAGCAGCGCACTCGCCGGAATCTCAAATGCGGCCGACTTGGACAAGTTGCACCTTTTGTGGGGCGAAAACGGGTGGACGAGTGAAGGGCGATGGCATGACAACCCTCTCAGCGATCAACTCCTTCCCATGCAAGATGCCAAATTCGGACTGGACGTTTCAGACAGATTTGCGCTCGACAGCAGCGGGACCTGGTCGACCGGGCGCTATCTGCCTATCGGCGCAGTTTATGACCCGAAGACGGGGCAAGCCCTAGCGTGGCAACTCGAATCGGGCGGACCGTGGCAGTGGGAAATAGGACGAACAGGGGAGGGCGGATACCTCGCGCTACTTGGGCCCACTGACCTCGAACACCAATTTTGCGTCACACTTGCACCAGGCGAGAGCTTCCAAACCGTCCCCGCCGCACTGGCGATCGCCGACAACGGCCGCGACGGAGCAATCGCGGCTTTGACCGCCTACCGGAGGGCGACTCGGGTAACGCGTCCGATAGATGCCACTTTCCCCGTTATTTACAATGACTTTATGAACACCCTTGTGGGTGACCAGTCAACTGAGAAGCTGGAGCCGCTCATCACCGCTGCAGCCGAAGCCGGAGCAGACTGTTTTTGTATCGATGCAGGCTGGTCCGCTCCCCTGGGCGAACCCGACTGGTGGGACTCGGTCGGCGAATGGGTCGAAGGTGCTGACCGGTTCACCCAAGGCCTTTCGCACAGCGTGGAACTTATCCGCTCGCTGGGCATGACGCCGGGACTATGGCTTGAACTGGAGGCTGTCGGGGTGAGAAGCCCTGTCGCCGACAGCCTACCCAATGATGCTTTCCTTCAACGCTGCGGACAGCGAGTCATCACTCACAATCGCTATCACCTCGACTTTCGCCACCCAACTGCCGTTGGGCACGCAAACGGCGTGCTTGATCGCCTGATCGAAACCTTCAGAGTCGGCTACATCAAGCTCGATTACAATATCAACCCAGGGCCTGGCACCGACGCCGGCGGCAGCAGCGCGGGTGCCGGCCTACTAGGCCACGTCAGAGCTTATCGCGAGTGGCTCGCCGCCGCCCAAGCTCGGCATCCCGAGGTGCTGTTCGAGAACTGTGCGTCTGGAGGTATGAGAGCTGACTACCACCTGCTCTCTCTGGCCCATCTTCAGTCAACCAGCGATCAGCAGGACCCGATCCGCTACGCATCAATCGCCGCCGCGGCACCCGTCGCGATTCTACCCGAGCAAGCCGGAAACTGGGCTTGCCCAACGGCGGAGATGGATCTCGAGCAGACCGCATTCTGCCTCATCAACGGACTGGCCGGACGTCTGTATCTGTCCGGCCTGCTCCACACCCTAAGTTACCCTCAACGTCACCTGGTGCACGAAGCGGTGGCGACAGCCAAACAATGGCGCCACAAGGTGGCAACCGCGTTGCCGGCCTGGCCGATCGGACTGCCTGCTTGGGATGCGCCCCAGCTGGCTCTCGCCCTGGTCTGCCACGACGAAATACTTATCGCAATCTGGTCGCGCGGCCCTGCCCGTCGGCTCAGATTGAAGTTTCCCTACCCCATAGTTGCACCCGCCCAGGTATTTCCCCAAGAACTCCCCGCCTGGCCAATGCATACTGAAAGAACCAGCCTCACAGTGGATGTGCCGGCCGGACCAGCTGCCCGACTAATCCGCTGTTTGCAATCAACCTGAGTCGTATGGAGCAGATTTCATGCGCCCCAAAAGTGAAAGTACAACAAACAAAGGAAGGATAGAAAATGTTTCAGAAGATTCGAATAGTTTCTGTGGCGCTCGCTATGGTCCTGGGTGCCAGCGTTGCCGCGGTGACCAACATGCCTGTAGCTCAGGCGGCGGGCGGCGTTGGAAGCCTGCCCAAAACGGTGCCGACCACATCAGTCGTTGTCCTTGACCTCACAAAAGACAAGAGTGTCCAAAACTGGCAAACCACAGAGGACCTCCTCGCGATAAGCACGATCCAGGGCATTGTCAACCGGACAAGCTCCCAAAAGATCTACCTTGTCAACTCTCCACAGAAATGGATGGGGACCTACAATCCCCCCGACGTCGACCAGATGGCGCTCGACAACGGCCTCGTCCCGGTCCCGCAAACCACCCCAACGCTCAACACGTCGCTTCAATACCCCGTATTGACCTATCTTGTCAGTCACTACGCTTCCTATATCAAGGGAGAGGTGAAATATCCAAGTTTGTCCAGCACCGTCAATGACAGTGCTGTCATGGCGGCTGTCACTGCGTGCGCACAGTTGGACGCCATCCCGGTTTCGGCAGGAATCGAATCTTATCTCGCGGCCAGCGGATACACCTATCAGACCCTCGCAGACACCACATCATTCACGAGCGAAGTACAGGCGTTCCAATGGGCGTACACAAACTACTTCCAAGCCGACACCACGCGTTCATTCGCGGCAAAGGCGGGGTTCACATACTGGGACGCCACGCCGGGCCAATTCCCCACGTCATTCGACTACTACGTCGCCAACAAGGCATTCATTTATAGTCTCGATGCCAACGATCCCGCCCAGCTCGCGGCCATACCGCAACTGCTAAACTCAAACAACTACCCGCCAGGCGCGCCAGTGCTCGGCGAAGTCAATGGCGAAGGAGTCGAAATCTCCGAGATCCAGAATTGCGGCTACTACTTTACATTCATGGACGGGGCGAATATCTCGGTGCACAGCTCCTTCCCGTCAGATCCCACTGCCATAAAGACGCCGAACGCGCCGACCGCATCGCCAATCACGAGCAACGGTGTGTACGTCTCCTTCTACGTGACGGATGGCGACAATATGAGCATCTCCACATATGATCACGAGAATTATTGGAGGAACTCCCCCGACCGTGGCCAGGTAGCGATGGGGTGGTCGCTCCCCCCAATCGTGGAGGATCTCTTCCCCAACGAGCTCAAATGGCTTTCCAACAACAACTACGATGATGCGTATGAACTAGTGGCTGACTACAACGATGGCAACGGACCCAACACGGCCGAGGGTATGGCCGCTTTCGTCGCAGACTACCGCCAACGGCTGTCCAATTCCAACGGAATGTTTAGGACAATCAACACCTTCGACACGACTTCCAGCGGGAACGCTGTCATTCAAGCGATCGATCCGTACTTTGCAATTCGCGGATATCAGGGCGCAACCGATGGCAACCAAGTGCAATGGTCCACCGTTGGTGGAACAACGAACGCCACCATCAGTGGCGTCACACAATCTGGCGCGACACCTCAAGAGATTGCCAATGCTGTCCAATATGTGGTGAACAGCACGACTGGACCAGTCTTCGCGGTGGTCTCGGTGGGCGACGGAGGCCATGCTGGCGATCCTGCGGCTTTGGCCGCAGCAGCCAAGGCCATTATTCTCGCGAACAACTCCAACCGAACCGTAAGCTTCCTCAGGCCATCGGACTTAGCCGCAACCTGGAACGCTGCTTCGGCGTCGACGCCAGCAACCTCGGTCGATTATGAGGCGGAGAACGCCGTGCTGAGTAGTGGATTGTCTGTTTGCGATGCAAGCAACGCGTCGAACGGGTTCATCGTCGCTGGGCTCA
>WRFI01000029.1 GCA_009778875.1 Propionibacteriaceae bacterium
CACCAGCCCGAACGGCACCGTCATCACGCCGGCTCCGCCGCGCACGGGCATGCCGTCGGGCATGATCGCCAAGGCCGTCGCCTACACGATCGCGGATCGCGTGCGCGGCAATGGCCGCAAGCCGCATGAGGCGCCGATGACCAACCTGGGCGCGGCCTGCGTGGCCTCGGCCGGCAACGGCCTGTTCAGCGGCTCGGCTGCCGCAATGACGATGAACCCCGTCGTCCCCAACTGGGAGCAGTACCCGGCCACCGGACGTGACATCCGCACGACCACTGGTGAAATCGGTTTGGCCGGCCACTGGGTCAAGTTCATGCTCCACGTGTTGTTCATCTACAAGGCAAAGGCCCGCCCGCTGTGGTGGCTGATTCCCGAGTAAGAGATAAGGATTAATTGATATGTCAACCCAACCCTATGATCCGGCCGCGGCGGCAGAGATTGCCTCGGCACCGCTGCCGACGCCCGCTACTTTGCGCCAGCGCCGCAACGTGTTCATCCAGTTTTGGCGTTTCATCGCCTTCAACTTGATGATCGTGCGCGTCATCGGCTCGCAGACGGCTTCCAAGCGGGGCTAGTCAACACTTACGGGGCCGTCGGCGACGCGGGTGCCCAAAACCTGGGGCAACTCAGGCAGACGGGCAGCCACGTCGTCGGCGGCCTTTTCCGTTAGGCAAAGGAACGCACAGGTCGGGCCCGATCCGGAAAGCACAGCTCCCACGACCCCCGGCAGAGCAGAACCGAAGGCCAGTGTCTCACCGATTTCCGGACGAAGCGAAACCGCCGCCGGCGTCAGATCATTGACCAGGTGCGCGCCGACCAGTGATGCGTCGCCGCTTGTCAACACGTCGATCAGCTCATCTAGTCGGGCGTCTTGGCCGTCCGCCGACAGCTCGTCATGCCGGGCGAACACGTCTTGCGTGCTCAGCCCCCGGCGGGCCAGGGCAAACACCCAGTGGTAGGTGCCGGGGCAGGGCAGGGGAGTCAGCACGTCACCGCGCCTGACACCCAGGGCGACCCCGCCGAGCAGCGCGAAGGGCACGTCGGCGCCCAGTTCGGCGGCCAGGCTCATCAGGTCAGGCGCGCCAACACCCAGACCCCACAGCTCGTTGCAGGCGCGCAGCGCCGCCGCCGCGTCGGCCGACCCGCCCGCCATGCCGCCGGCCACCGGTATGGCCTTGTCGACAACCAGGCGGGCGCCCATCGAGGGGTCGCCGAAACGGGTGCGCAACAAGGCGGCGGCCCGTCCGGTCAGATCGCTGCCGTCCGTGGGAATCTGGCCCGCGCCCTCGCCGCTGATGTCCACCTCGATGCGTCCGGGCAGGGTGGTGCAGGTGAGCGTGTCGGCCAACTCGACGGCCATGAACACCGTCACCAGGTTGTGGTAGCCGTCTGGTCGACGGGACGAGCAGCGCAGCCCGAGGTTGACCTTGCCCGGGGCCCGGTAGACCAGTTCCGTCATGCCAGACTCACACCACTACACCCAGCCGGGAAGCCACATGTGCAGATTCCAGAACCAAGTCGGCATGACGGTGTCGTTCAGGATCGGCAGCAGGAAAGCGAAGTTCAAGGTGATCAGCACGACCGCCCCGCCGACGATGAACGAGTTGCGGCGTCGGTTGGGAGAGCCGGGCGAGCCGATAATCTTGCCCATGCACATGGCCAGTGTGGTGGCCGTGAACGGGATGATCATGATGGCGTAGAACAAGAAAACGGGACGGCTGGCGCTGATCCACCAGCCGATCCAGGTGGCCAGCCAGGCGATGGTCGGCACGGCGAATCGCCAGTCACGCCCGAATAACCAGAAAACCAGTGAGGCGACGATGGCGATCGCGGCAAACCACCACAGGAAAGGCGTGCCCAACCCGGTGATGATCGTCATGCAGGTGCCGCTGGTGTCGGCCGGGCAGCCGGGCGTGCCGGGGGCTTGCAGCCAGGTGTTGGTGGTGCCGTCCGTGTTGGTCCAGGTTTGCGTGCAAGACTTGGCCGAGTCGGCGGGGCAGCCCGGGGTGCCCGGCGGGATCGGGCCGGTGTATTCGATCCCGATGGTGCGGGCCAGCACCAGCCAACCGGCCGGGTGGGCATCGTAGGGGTGGGTTTGCTCGGTGATCCAGGTGCCGGTGTGGTAGTCCCAGATCTGGACGTTGTAGTGCCAAAGTGATGCCAGCGGTTCGCCGACCACCCGCACTGACAAGGCGGTCGGGTTTTTGGCTCCCCAGTCACGGTCGTAGCCGCCGGATGTCGCCAGCCAGCCGGCCCAGGTGGCGGTGTAGGTGATCGCGGCCACCAACACCATCAAGATGAACGCCATTATGCCGTCCCGCAGGATTGCCCAGCTGGCCTTTTCCCGGGCGCCGGCGGTGCTGCGGGCCCGGAAATCGAACACGACCGACGCGATTCCGACCACCGCCAGCACATACATGGAGTTCCATTTGCACCCGATGGCCAAGCCGAACAGGATGCCGGACGCCAGCCGCCAGGGACGCCACCACAGCAGCGGGCCGAACTTACCGTCCAGATTCGCCAGGTTGTTGCGCTCAAGGTAGTTCGCTAATCGGTTTCTGAACCAGTCGCGGTCGGCCAGGGCGGCTGCCACGGCCATCACCGTGAACGTCGCCTGGAAGATGTCCAGCAGCGCAATGCGGCTCATGACGTAGTCGAGGCCGTCCACGCACAGGAAGAAGCCGGCCAGGGCGCCAACCAGCGTCGAGCGCGACACCCGCCGGGCCATGCGCACCGTCGCGGCCACCAGCAGGCAGCCGAAAACCAGGCTGGCGAACCGCCAGCCGAACGAGTTCATGCCGAAAAGCCACTCGCCCGCGGCGATCAGATACTTCGCCATCTGGGGGTGCACAACCATGTCCGGCGTCGATAGCCAGCCGTTTGTCTGTCCCTGGGCGATCATGTCGTTGGCGTTGGACGGCCAGGCCCTGGCGTAGCCGAAGTGCAGCACCGACCAAGCCTCTTTGGCGTAGTAGGTCTCGTCGAAAATGATCTTGGGCGGGTTGGCCAGGCCGGGGAAGCGGATGCCAAAGGCGAGCAGCGTCAAGGCGATGGTTATCAGCCAGCTCAGCCGGTTGTCGTGGCGTAGGGGGTAGTCGTCGCGCAACCGGTCGACGGTGTGCCACGTGGGCGACCATTCATGATCGCCCTTCGCCAGGCGGATTCTGGGAAGCCGGTCGAGCAGGCTCGACGATGACGCCATGGTGTCCTCTCGATGTGGCCGGGCATTGTCACGACTCAGTTTACGCCGCAACTCGGGGTGATCCGTGATAATGGATAGGTGGCCAGTAATCAGTCTTCCGTGCCGGGCCGCTTGGTGCTGGCGGGTTCGCCGATCGGTGACTTGGCCGATGCCTCGCCCCATCTGGCGCAGGTGCTGTCAGGCGCCGACATCGTGGCGGCAGAAGACACCCGGCGCCTGAGGCGCCTGTGTGACCGGCTGGGCGTCACCCTGGCCGGGCGGGTCGTCAGCTACTTTGACGGCAACGAGGCCGAGCGGACGCCGGGTCTGGTGGCGTCCATGGTTGACGGGGCGACGGTCGTCGTGGTGACCGATGCCGGCATGCCGTCGGTGTCGGACCCGGGGTACCGGCTGGTGCGGGCCAGCCTGGATGCCGGTGTGGAGGTGGTGGCCGTGCCGGGGCCGTCGGCGGTGTTGTCGGCCTTGGCCGTGTCGGGCCTGCCGGTCCGCCGGTTCTGTTTCGAGGGGTTTCCGCCCCGCAAGTCCGGCGAGCGGGCGTCCTATCTGGCCACCCTTAGTCGCGAGCCCCGCACGATGGTGTTCTTCGAGGCGCCGCACCGGTTGGGCGAGTTCTTGGCGGCCTGCGTGACGGCTTTTGGCGGGGGACGGCCGGGGGCGGTCTGCCGCGAACTGACCAAGCCGCATCAGGAAGTCGTCCGCGGCCCCTTGAGCGAGCTGGCCCAGTGGGCGGAAGGCCCGGTGCTGGGGGAGGTCAGCGTCGTCATCGGCGGCTGGCAGGGGCTGGACGACGATGCCGCACAAGATGCTCTGTCGGCGGGGGTGAAGGCCGTCCGCCAGGCGGTGGCCGACGGCGCCACCACCCGGGCGGCCGTGGCGATGGTGGCGGCGGCGCAAGGCCTGCGCCGCAAGACCCTCTACGACGCGGTCGTGGCGAGTCCCAGGGATTCCGTGGCCGCACTCGAACCGGCCGCCGACATTGCGTCGGTGCTGGCCGATCACGGCTTTGCCGACCTGCCGCCGAAGCTGCCGCGGCCGGTGATCGACTCCCACACCCATCTCGACGCGGTCTTCGAGATGACGGGGCTAAGCCCCGAAGACAACCTGGTGGCGGCCGCGTCGGTCGGGGTTACCAGGGTCGTCCAGATCGGCTGCGACGTGGCCAGCTCTGGGTGGGCCGTCGAATTTGCCGCCGCGCACAGTGGCGTCGTCGCGGCCGTCGCGGTGCACCCCAACGATGCGGCCCGGCTGACGGCCAAGCAGTTGGAGGCGGCCATCCAGCAAATCGATGCGCTGGCGGGGGCGGGCAGCGTCCGCGCGATCGGTGAAACCGGCCTCGACTACTACCGCACACGGGATGCCGCCGGGCAGGCCCAGCAACGGGCCGCCTTCGCCGACCACATCGCCATGGCCGCCGCCCGGGGCTTGACGCTGGCGATCCACGACCGCGATGCCCACGGCGACATCCTGCGCGTGCTGGACGACGCACCGGTCCGCCCCGTTCGCGTCATCATGCATTGCTTCAGCGGCGGCATGGCGTTCGCGAAGGCCTGCGTCGAGCGGGGCTACTGGCTGAGCTTCCCCGGCACGGTGACATTCAAGGGGGCGGACGACCTGCGCGACGCGCTGGCCGTCACGCCGCTCGACCGCCTGCTGGTCGAAACCGACGCCCCATACCTGACCCCCGTGCCCGCCCGGGGACGGCCCAATGCCAGCTATCTGGTGGCCCACACGGCGGCATTCGTCGCTGAATACCGGGGCGACGATCTGGCCGCCCTGTGCGACGCGCTGACCGCCAACGCCGAGGCCGCCTACGGCGGGGCCTGGGGCGCGCCATGAGCGGGTTGCTGGGCCCTTCCGCGGTGCGGGAGTTGGCGGCCGCAGTCGGGTTGACCCCGAGCAAGCGCTGGGGTCAAAACTTCGTCGTCGACGCCAACACTGTGCGCCGCTTGGTGGGCCTGGCCGGCATCACACCGGGCGATGCCGTGCTGGAGGTCGGGCCGGGGCTGGGTTCACTGACGCTGGGCCTGCTGGAGGCCGGTGCGCAGGTCACGGCCGTCGAGATCGATCCACGACTGGCGCGTCAGCTTCCCCTCACCGTCGCGCAGCGCCTGCCGGAGGCAGTCGGGCGTCTTGGCGTCATCGAGGGGGACGCCCTGCGCCTGACGTCGCTTGACAGCCTGCCCACCAAGCTGGTGGCCAACCTGCCGTACAACGTCGCGGTGCCGGTGGTCCTGACGCTGCTCGAGCGGTTTGACGCCCTGGCCGACGGCCTGGTGATGGTCCAGTTGGAGGTCGCCCAACGCTTGACCGCCGCACCCGGGTCAAAGATCTACGGGGCGCCCAGCGCCAAACTGGCCTGGTTTGCCAGCGCCCAATTCGCCGGCACGGTGCCGGCCAGCGTCTTCTGGCCGGTGCCCAATGTGGGATCGGGCCTGGTGCGATTCACGCGCCGCCCCGCGCCGTCGGGCGTCCCGCGCAACTTGGTCTTTGCCGTCGTCGATGCCGCCTTCGCGCAGCGGCGCAAGATGCTGCGATCAGCCCTGGCACCGCTGGGTTCCCGGTCTCCTGACGCGCTGGAGGCGGCTGGGGTGGCGCCGACGGCGCGGGGCGAAACCTGCACGATCGGCCAATTCGCCGCCATCGCGGAGGCGCTTTTCAGCGAACCGTGAGCGTCGGGTGGTGCTGAAGGTGAGCCAGGCCGTTCCAGGCCAGGTTCACCAGCTGGGCTGCCAGAACGTCCTTTGGCGGCTGGCGGGTTTCCAGCCAAGCCTGGCCGGCCATGGACACCAAGCCGACCAGGGCCTGCGCCAACGGGCGGGCAAGTTCCGGGTCGAACCGGTGGTGCGACAGCTGTGAGCGCATGATCTCTTCGGCATGTATCGTCACGTCGCTCAAGATCGACGCGTAGGTGCCCGTGCGGGAATCCCGGGACAGAATGCGAAAGCCCTCGGGGCAGTCGTCGATGTAGTCGAGCAGCGCCAGAATGCCGCGCTCCAGGGTTTCCCGGTAGCGCGCATTGGGCGTGTCGAGCGCCGCGCAGACGGCGCCATCAAGCCGCTGGGCCTCGCGATCGACGATGACGGCGTACAGCCCGTCCTTGCTGCCGAAGTGTTCGTAGACGATCGGCTTCGACACCGCGGCGGCCGCCGCGATCTCCTCGACCGATGTGGCATCGACACCGTTTTCGGCGAACAGCCCGCGGGCCACCTTGATGAGCTGTTCGCGGCGTTCCACACCGCTCATGCGCACCCGCGGTGTCGCCTCGCTGGTCGCCTGTTCCTTGGCCGGCAACATCAACCCACCTCCTTGCTCCACGGCGGTGGCACATGCTGCCACCCGTTCATAACGGCCGCCAGACGCATCGGGCGCGGCGAGCTGAACACCTCTTCAAGGCTCAACGGGTGACCGTCCGGCCCGCTGAGCGGCACCCGCCAGTTGGGGTACTCGTCGATGGTGCCGGGCTGGTTCTGGGTGCGGCGGTCGCCCACCGCGTCCACCAGGTAGGCGCACAAGACCTGGGCCGACGACGCCACCAGCGCCCGGTGCAGCCCCAGAACGTCGGCTTCCACGTCGTCCAAAGTGATGCCGTCCATCGGGTTGACGACATCGCCGTGGGCCCCCAGGTAGTCCAGCCACCAGCGCTGCTCGCCGCGGGCGTTGGCCAGCTCGACGTCCAGCGGCTCGGTCAGCAGGCCCAATTCGTGGCGCAGGTGAACATGGTCGAGGGCCAAGAACCCGGCCGTCGGCGGCAGGTCGTGCGTCGTCACCGAGGCGAGGCAGGCGCTGCGCCAGCGGTCGGGCGGAAGCGGGCGGCCACCCTCGTATTCGAACCAGAGCACCGACGTGCCAAGGATGCCCCGCCGCGTCAGATAGTCACGCACCCACGGTTCGACGGTGCCCAGGTCCTCGCCGATGACGACGGCGCCCGCCCGGTGGGCTTCCAGGGCCAGAATGCCGACCATGGCTTCGTGGTTGTAGCGCACGTAGCAGCCCTCGCTGGGCGGACGGCCGCGCGGCACCCACCACAACCGGAACAGTCCCATGACGTGGTCGATGCGCAGCCCGCCGGCGTGGTGCAGCGCATGTCGCACGACCTGCCGGAACGGCACGAAGTCGAGATCGGCCAGGCGGTCGGGGCGCCAGGGTGGCTGACCCCAAAGCTGGCCCAACTGGTTGTAGGCATCGGGCGGTGCCCCAACCTCGACGTCGCTCGCATAGACGTCCGCCATCATCCAGGCGTCGGCGCCCTTCGGGTTGGTGCCGACAGCCAAATCCGTCACCACGCCGACCTTCATGCCGGCCTCGCGCGCCGCATGCTGGGCCGCGCCGAGCTGCTCTTGGGCGATCCACTGAAGCCACTCCACGAAAGCCAAATCCAGGGCATTGTCGGCGGCGAGCGAGTCGCATTCGGGTGAGGCGGGGCGCTGTTCGGCGGGGGGCCAGGCGTGCCAGTCGGCACCGGATCGCTCGCTGAGCAAGGTCCAAATGGCGAAGTCGTGCAGCGGGCGTCCTTCGCCGTGGCGCCAGGCCCGCAGCGACATTTCGCGGGCCGGCGACAGGCCGGCATCGAAGACGATGCGCAGCGCCTGACGCTTGATCGCCCAGGCCGTGTCGCGGTCGACGCTGTCGCGCGGCAGGCCGACGGCCCGGGCCCGCAGCCTCCGGAGACGGTTGCGGTCAGGCCCGGCAACGCTGCCGTATTCCGGGATCGCGTCCGGACGGATGTAAATGGGATTGATGTAGCGCCTGGTCGACGGCAGGTAGGGCGATGGCTCCATCGGCGGGATTGGTTCGGCGGCATGCACCGGGTTGATCAGCACGTAGTCGGCCTGTTGGGTGGTGGCGGCCCAGGTGGCCAGCGCGCCCAGGTCGTCGAAATCGCCGATGCCCCACGAGCCGCCCGAGCGCACCGAATAGAGCTGGACGGCATAGCCCCACAGGCGGTCCGTCGGCAAGTCCAGCGACCTCGGCGTGACGGCCAGCGCCGCTTCGGCGGCGGCGTCGCCGTACGTCAGAACCATCGTGTGGTAGCCCAGCGGCAGGTCGCCCGGCAGCTCGAAGGTTGCTTCCCCCAGCCAGGCGCCATCGATCAGCCGGTCGTCATTCCAGTTGTCGATCTGGCGGACCTCGACGTCGCCGCCGTCCTCCAGCCTGACGCGCAGCGTCGTCGGCCAGCCGGCTGGCACGTGCGCGTTGACCCAGGCGGTTTGCCCCTGCTGCACGACGGTGCCGGACGGCAGGGGGCACCGCCACACCTGGTCGCGCTGGCTGGCCAGTGCCGCGTCGATGGCGGCATCGGTCGACGCGTCAATCCCCAAGGCCGCCAGGATGTCCACCACGGTGGCGTCACTGACGTGGATCGAATTGCCCTTCCAGTCCCACGATTGGGTCTGGAGGCCAAAGATCTGTGCCAGTTCGTCCAGCCGGGTGTCCAAATGCGCTCCGTTCAGCGGGCCGGCCGCACAACCTGTGTGCGGGCGAGTTTGTCGTGGATGCATTGACGCTTGGGGTCCCAGACGGGCCACAGGTAGTTGAAAACCACATAGAGCAGACCGGCCCATGTCAACGCGCTGCCCAGACTGTTGCGCAGCGCCGACGTGACGTCCAAGACGAGGAACCCGCCGCCGGTCAGCAGGGCAATCGGCAGGACCACCTGCAGCAAGACCCTCAGCGCTATCGGCCCGGCGGGCATTCGGCGGGGTGCCAGGCCCTTGCCGGCGGGCACGACGCGCAATCCGCAGGCCAACTGGCCGACGGTGGCGCCGAACAGTGCGGTCAACGCCCCGAAGTAAAGGCACGCCACGACTATTTGAAGGCCGGTCGAGATCATCAGGCTCTGGGCAAGCTGGTATTTGGAGTCCCAAATTGACGGCAATGTGGTGGCGCCCTGGGTGATCGCATTCAGGGCGTCCGTCAGCCAGTTCGTTGTGCCGCTCATGAGATTGGGGATCAGTGGTTGGTAGATCGTCTGGACGACCGACAAAACGATGCCGTCGAGGATGAACGCCAGCACCCGCCACCACCAGCCAGCCAGTCGCACACCGTCAGTCGTCGCGGGGCCGCTGCTTGCCAATGGCGCGGCCGGGATTGCCGGACCCTTGTAGACAGGCATGACCGAGGCGCTTTGGGCATACCTGGTGTAGGGGTCGGCGGACGCCGACGTGGCCGGTGCGGCGGTGGGTGTGGTCGCGGTTCTGGTTTCGGCAGTCCAGGCGTCGCCCGCCCAATAACGTTGGCGCTCGGCGTCAGCGGGGTCGGGGTACCAGCCCGGCTGCGGTTCAGTCATACCTCAATCATGCCATCTGCGGTCATGCCGCCGCCACGGTTTCCAGCAGCGACTGCTGTATCCAGCCGCACCAATCGAGGACAGCCGCGGTGGCGGCGCGTGGATCGGCGTCGAGCCGTGTGGCCAGCACGAGCCGCAGGTTGGTCAGCGTCGTCAGCCAGGCGTCCACATGGCCGGGGGTGACGGTCACCCAGCCGTCGTCGGCGTCCAAGAGGTCGGCGATGACGATTTGGGCGGCCTCGGCTTTGGCGCTCGCCTGGTCGGCCTGGGTGAAGTGGCGAAACTCTTCGCTGGCGTCGGCGTCACCGCGGTAGGCATCGGGAAACAGCCGGCTAATGGCGGGGTCTGGCAGCCATTCGCCGTCCTGATTTCGGAGGGGTTGCACAAGCTCTGCCAACTCGCCGGCAAGGGTGCCCAGCACGGCCGCCTCGTTTTGCGTCAGCCTGGCCAGGAAGGTCTTGCCGCGCCGCCTGAACGCTTTCATCACACCTGCTCCAACGTCGCCCACAGACCGTAACCCTGCATTGCGGCCGCGTCCAGTTCCATGGTTTCACGGTCACCTTGGGAGACGATCGCCCGTCCCTGCTGGTGGACGGTCATCATCAGGCGCTCGGACTTGTCGCGAGGATACCCGAAATACGTCATGAAGACGTAGGTGACGTAGCTCATGAGGTTGACGGGGTCGTTCCAGACGACGGTGGCCCAGGGCGTCAGGGGGGCGACGTCGACCTCGGTCAGCGGGCTGGTCAGCGTGTCGGTCATGATGTCTCCTCGCCTACCAGGCTACCGCTTCCGAAGCGACCGAATTAGGAAACAAACCTGTTGCAAAAATCCTTGGTGCGCCGGTAGAGTCGGGTGTGTGAAGAGACTGGCCTGGAGCGAGCGGTTCGACCGCTGGTCCACGGGGCGGGTGTCGGGGCCAATCATCTTGTTGGTGGTCATGTGGGTGACGTTCCAGTTGACGACGCTGATCGCCCAGCCACTGCAACTGTGGCTGGCCCATCTGTTCGCCGGGCCGGTCAGCCGCGGCGCGACGGCGCTGCTTGGGTGGATGCGCCTTTCCGAAACCTGGGTCCACGGGCTGGTGGTTAACGGGATCATCGCCGGTGTGGGCACATTGCTGGCGTTCCTGCCGCTGATGATCATCATGTTCGTCCTGCTGTCGGTGCTGGAACACTCGGGCTACATGGCTCGGGCGGCGGTCACCGTCAGCGGCCTGATGCGCCGCATCGGGCTGCCGGGTGAGGCTTTCCTGCCGTTGATAGTGGGTTTCGGCTGCAACGTGCCGGCGGTGATTGCGACGGGCGACCTGGCCGACCCCCGTCAGCGCCGGCTGACGGCGTTGCTCGTGCCCTTTACCTCGTGCTCGGCCCGCTTGACGGTGTACATGCTCGTCAGCTCGGCGTTTTTTGGAAGATGGGCGGGGACGGCGGTTTTCGCCATGTACGTGCTGTCCATTTGGTTGGTGGTGGGCGTCGGCTGGGTCTTGCGGCGGGCCATGTGGCAGCGGTGGCCCGGTTTGCCGATGGTGCTCGACCTGCCGCCCGTCCACACCCCCGGCTGGAAAGCGGTGGTGGCGTCCGCCTGGAATCGGGTGGTGGACTTCCTCAAGACGGCGTCCGGCATAATCGTCGCCGTCGTGGTGGTGGTCTGGGTGCTGCAGGCCATACCAGTTGGTGCGGGGCACGGCGGGTTTGGCCACGTGCCACTCGACGACTCTTTGTTTGTCGCCGTGGCGCAGATCTTCGCGCCGCTGTTCATTCTGGCCGGGTTCGGCACGTGGCATCTGGTGGCGCCGCTGGTGGCCGGCTTTGCGGCCAAGGAAGCGGTTGTCGCATCGTTGGGGCAGACCTTCGGGGGCGGCGATCTGTCGGCCGCGCTTCACACTGCCTTCAATGCGGCCTCGGGTGGGCATGCCGTGGCGGGGGCGGCCGCGTTCTTGGTGTTTGTGCTTGTGTACACGCCATGTGCGGCGACGGTGGCGGCTCTGCGCCGCCAGATCGGTTGGCGCTGGACGGGGTTCGGAGTGGCGCTGCAGCTGGTTTTGGCCTGGGTGCTGGCGGTCGTCGTCTTCCAGATCGGACGCCTGCTATGACGCCCGAGCAGGCCGTGCTTGACGCCGTCAACCGCGGCGCGATCACCCTGCCGCAAATCGCGGAGGCGACGGGCCTGTCGGCCCAAGAGGTGGCTGTCTGCGTCGCCCGCCTGGTGTTCACGCACCAGTTGGCCGGCGCATCGTCCCTGGGGAACTGCCTGTCAGGCTGCGCCGATTGTTCGCTGGTCTGCGACAGCCGCAGGCGCACCTGACTACAAGCGGTGACCGGCCTGGGCTAGGCTGACAGCATGTCATTGCCCGTTGGCGACTTGGCCGCCTTGCTGAAAACTTTGGTCGATACCCGCTCCGTCAGCGGCGACGAGGGGCCGTTGGCCGACGCCGTCGAGGCGGCGCTGCACGGCGCGCCGCACCTGACGGCTGGGCGCCAGGGCAACACGGTTTGGGCCCGCACCGAGCTGGGGCGGGCGTCGCGGGTCGTCATCGCCGGGCACCTGGACACGGTGCCGGTGGCGGGCAATCTGCCGTCGCGGATGATCGACAGGCCGGGCGGTGAGCCCATGCTTTGGGGACGGGGCAGCGTGGACATGAAAGGCGGCGTGGCCGTCATGCTGCACGTCGCCACAGCGGTGCCGGAGCCCAGCCGCGACGTCACCTGGATCTTCTACGACTGCGAGGAAGTCGAGGCGGCCCGCAACGGCTTGGGCCTCTTGGCCAAAAGCCGGCCAGAGCTTTTGGCCGGCGATCTGGCCATCTTGATGGAGCCGACCAACGGGCAGGTCGAGGGCGGATGCCAGGGGACGCTGCGATTCACGGTGACCACCCGGGGCGTGGCCGCCCACAGTGCTCGCGGCTGGTTTGGCCGCAACGCCATCCACGCGGCGGCGCCGGTGCTGGCCAGGGTTGCCGAGGCCCAGCCGCTGTTCGGCGAGGTCGAGGTGGACGGGCTGACATACCGCGAGGGACTGAACGCCACGATGATCGACGGGGGAGTGGCCAGCAACGTCATCCCCGACAAGTGCGTCATCCAGGTCAACTACCGCTTCGCGCCGTCGGTTGGCGTAGCAGCGGCCGAGGCCAAGATGCGTGCCCTGTTCGACGGTTTGGGCGATTTCGAGTTGCTGGACGCCTCGGCGGGGGCCCGGCCCGGACTGGACAGACCGGCCGCGCGGGCGTTCGTGTCCGCGACTGGCGTGGCGGTGGCGCCCAAGTACGGCTGGACGGACGTCGCCCGTTTCAGCGCCCTGGGGGTTCCAGCCCTCAACTACGGCCCGGGGGATCCGTCTTTGTGTCACCGGGACGACGAGGCCGTCTCGGTGTCGCAGGTGCAGGCCTGCGCCGACGCCTTGGCGCGCTGGTTGGCCGCTGGCTGATCAGGGCGAGTCTGTGGTTGGCGGCGGCGTGGGCGAGTCTGTGGTTGGCGGCGACGGCTCTGAGGGCGTCGGCGTCGCCGTCGGCGAATCTGTGGTTGGCGGCGTGGTCGGGTTGGTGGGCGGCGCCGTGGTGGTTGTCGACGTACCCGAAGGCGTCGGGGTTGTCGGGGTGGCGGAAGGCGGCGGGGTGTGCGGCAGCTGTTGCCCGGGGTGCGTGCTCTGCCACAGCTGGTTCGACGCCATCACCAGGCGCGACTGCTCGTTCAGGTTGGCGGTGGCGTCCGTCACCGCCTGTGTGGCGGCGGTGACCTCGTCCGGGGTGCTGACACCCGGCGTGATCGAGCTGGAGTTGTCCAGCACAATCTGCGCCGCGGCGATGGCCGCCTTCAGACCATCCCAAGTTGACTGGTCAGCGACTTGGCCTTGCGTCAGATTCAGCCTCATCTGGGCCGTCGCGATCGCGTCGGTCAAGTCCGACACAGCCGAGTCGAAGCCGGTCATACCGCCCGAGAATTTGGCATCGGCCAAGGCCTGGTCGACCGCTTTTGTCTGCGTGCCCAGGTCTGTTGTGGCGGTGGCCAAGCCGGGCAACCAGGCGGTCACCTGCGCCGAAGTGACGTGCAGCGAGACCACGGTGCTCAAGTCGAACCCGGAAGTCGGTATCTGGCCGGACGTCTCAAAATCTGTGCCATAGGTGGCATCGGCGTAGACCACTGACGGAGTCGACTCCAGCGAAGTCACCCGCCCTTCCAGCAGCAGCATGGCCGTGTTGTGCAGACTCTGGGCTTCCTCCATGGTCGCCACCAACGCCACAATCGAAGGGTCGGAAATTGACAGTGTCACCGCGTCTGACGAGGAAGAGTCCGTGCTGGAAGGCTGCGGAGGCGGGGTGTCGGTGCCGCCGGCCGACGCGGAGGGATCGTCATCGCTTAGGCCGAGCGCGGTGTTGTACGAGGTTTGCGCCGCATCAAGCGCGGTTTGCAGGTCTGCGTCGGCCTGGACGATCTGGTCGCCCAGCGACCGGTCCGCCGTCTTGATCGGATGCGACGAATAACGAAACACCAGCAGCAGGACGACCGCCAGGGCGATTATCAGACCGCCGACGCCAACGGCCAGGATCAGCAGCAGCGAATCACGCTTCGGGGCCTGGTCATCCGACTCGTTGTCTGAATCAGAGTCCGACGACGCCGCGTGAATCCCTTTGATGCGCATCTCACTGCCTTCCATTTGCCCATTCTTGTGTGGCCCGACCAGTCGCGACCGCTAAACGATGCGAGGTTACCACACTTGAGCATACCTTGGTCTTCGGCCTGGTGGTTCCCCCTCGGGTAAACTAGCACGTCGTGTGCGCTCATATCCTCACCACGGCGGCTTGGCCTTACGCCAACGGGCCGCGCCATATCGGCCATGTCTCCGGTTTCGGGGTTCCCTCTGACGTCTTCTCGCGTTTCATGCGCATGAAGGGCCACGACGTGCTGTTCGTCTCGGGCACCGACGAGCACGGCACAGCCATTCAGGTGAAGGCCGACGAGGAGGGCTTGACGGCCCAACAGACAGCCGACAAGTACCATGGCGTGATCGTGGAGGACCTGGCCGGTTTGGGGCTGAGCTACGACCTCTACACCCGTACCACCACCAAAAACCATGAGCAGGTCGTGCAAGAGATGTTCTCGGCGCTCTACCGCAACGGCTACATCATTGAGAAGACGGAGTTGGGCGCGATCTCGCCGTCGACCGGGCGCACCCTCGCCGACCGCTACGTCGAGGGCACCTGCCCGGTGTGCGGCTTCGACGGCGCCCGCGGCGACCAGTGCGACAACTGCGGACGTCAGCTCGACCCGGCCGATCTGATCAACCCGCACAGCCGCATCAACGGTGAGGTGCCGCAATTCGTCGAGACGACCCACTTCTTCCTCGACCTGCCGGCCTTCGCCGACGAACTGACAGCCTGGCTGAACTCGCGCCAGGACTGGCGCCCCAACGTGGTGCGGTTTTCCACCAAC
>WRFI01000030.1 GCA_009778875.1 Propionibacteriaceae bacterium
ACTCTCACGCCTTGCGGCACAGGAACCTAAATCCTGGGCGTCTACCAATTCCGCCACTCCGACTTAGAGGCACAAGCTTACCGCGACAGCGAACCCCGCAAGCGCCGCAGCGAGTCGGCGAACGCCTCCGGCTCGGGTAGCAGCGAGACGGCGATCGAGCCGGCGGACGTCACGTCATAAAACCAGCCGGGGTGAGCGGCCAGCCCGTCGGCCAGCAGGCGGCGGACCAGTTCGTCGTCGTCCAGGACGCGCGGCACGTCGATCAGCGCCGTCCAGCCGCCCTCGGTGTGACGGACGCGGTAGTCGTCGCCCAGGCCCTGTAGGGACGCCAAGTTGGTGGCGCACCGCGCCCGGATGCGGGCGACGCTCGAATCGGCCAGGGCCAGCAACTCGGGCAGCGCGCAGGCGGCCGGCGAGTTGACGGACAAGAAGGTGTCGGCCACCGTGTCCAACACATCGGCCAGCGGCGACGTCAGTTCGGCCGAGCCGGACAGTCTCAGCCAGCTCACCTTCAATTGGGGTGCGGCAAGCAGCTTCGACAGCCCGTCCAAGGTGATGACGACGGCCCCGGTGCCAGCCGCCGCGTCAGCCACTGGGCGATGCACCACAGCACCGTCCAACCGGAAGGGGAAGAACACCTCGTCGGCGATCAGGGGAACCCCGGCATTCGCGCACGCCTCGCCCAGTGCCGCCGCGGCGGGCGGGTCGACGTAGGCGCCCGTCGGGTTGTTGGGGTTGACGACCACCATCGCCCGCACCTGCTCGGCGACGCGGCGGGCCGCGTCAAGGTTGAGTTCCCAGCCGTGCGGGTGCACGTAGAAGGACGGGTAGGGCACCGCCTGCAGCCCGGCCAGCCTGGCCAACGGTTCGACCAGCGGATATCCCGGCACCGGGACGCCCACGGTCTCGCCCGGCTCGGCCAACACGGTGAACAACCAGCTGTAGGCCTCCGATGTGGAGGCCGTCAGCCAGTAGTCGTCCGCCTGTCCGCCGAAGCGGGCCGCCAACGCCTGCCGGGCCGGCAGCCACCCCTTGGGGTCGGGTGCGTAGCGTGCCGCCTCGTCCAGGTGCTTGGCCAGCACTTCCATCACAGCCGGGTCCATCAGCCCATGCCTGGTCGGGTTGGAATCGGTGAGATCCCAGATGGCATCACCCCGCGCCTGGGCCGCCTGCCGCGCCGCGGCCAAGTCGTTGGGCGGCTCGAAAGCTACCCTGGACGACAACCGCAGCGGCCGCATCAGGCGTCGTTGAGTTGTGAGATGGCCACCAGCTTGTCGAAGGCCGCGTCCAGCTTGGCGTCCACGACGGCCAACTCCGGGTGAGCCTCGAAGGCCGCGACGATCTCGCGGGCACCCTGCCAGAACGGCACTTTGGTGGCGAACCCGGGACGCAGCGCCCGCACCTTAGAGCAGTCGAAGACGGCACAACCGGCCTTGTCACCGGCCAGTTCCGGCCACCAGTCGGGCAGCACCCGGCCGATGGTCTCGCTGGCCACATGGGCGATCTTGACGTCCTGCACCCCGGCCGCCTCGGCCAGCGCCGTCGCGATGGCGTCCCACGTCATGACGCAATCGCCCGTGATCTGGTAGGCCTCGCCGCGGGCCGCCGGATTGCCCAACAGCCCGGCAAACATGTAGGCGAAATCGCTGGCGTGGGTCAGGGTCCAAAGGCTCGTCCCGTCCCCCCAAAGCACCATGGGCTTGCCGGCGCGGGCGCGGGCAATCTGCGTCCACCGCCCCAGCAGCGGCATCATGAACTGGTCATAGGTGTGGGAGGGACGAACGATCGTGCCCGGGAAACCCTCGCTACGCCAAAGGCCCACCAGGTAATCCTCGCAAGCGATCTTGTCGCGCGAGTATTGCCAGTAGTCGTTGCGCAGCGGCGTCGACTCGGTGATCGGCAGGGGAGGCAGTGGCCTTTTTTGGTAGGCGGACGCCGACGAGATGAACACATATTGGCCGACGTGGCCGCGCAACAGGTCGACGTTGCGGCGCAGCCGTGCCGTCGTGAACGACATGAAGTCGGCCACGACGTCAAAGTTGCGCCCATCGAGGGCGGCGGCCGTCGACGCGTCGTCCTCGATGTCGGCGTGCAGGCTCGCCACCCCTTCGGGCAGTGGCCGCAGCTTCGATTTGCCGCGGTTCAGCACCGTCACGTCGAACCCGACGTCCCGCGCCTCACTCACGCAGGCGGAACTGATGGTGCCGGTCCCGCCGATGAAAAGAACACTCGGGTTGCCTGTCATGGCGCCTCCTTATGCGCTGGTGTTGACCACCGGGGTGGCCCGCGAATCCGAGCACAACACCACCAGCAGGTTGGCCACCATGGACGCCTTCTGCGGGTCGGTCAGCGAGACGATGTGATCCTGCTCCAGGCGGTCGAGGGCGTCCTGAACCATCATGACGGCGCCTTCGACGATCTTCTGCCGGGCGGCGATCAGGGCGCTGGCCTGCTGGCGTTGCAGCATCGCCTGCGCGATCTCGGGGGCATAGGACAGCGACGAGATGCGCGTCTCAATCACCTGGATGCCGGCGATCTGGACGCGGCTGGCCACCTCTTCGGCCAACTCGCGGGCGACGGCCTCCGTCGAACCGCGCAGCGACTCTTTGGTCGGGTCCGACGTGTCATACGGGTGGGACGAGGCCACGTGACGCAGCGCCGACTCCGACTGCGCGGCGACGAACTGCTCCGAATACTCGACGCCGAACACCGCCTTGGCCGTGTCAGCCACCCGCCACACGATGATGGCCGCAATGTTGATCGGGTTGCCGTCGGCGTCGTTGACCTTCAGCTCGTGCGTCTCAAAGTTACGCACCTTGACGCTGACGTGACGCGGTGACGTGAACGGCACCGTCATGTTGATGCCGGTGTGCCGGATCGTCCCGATGTAGTTGCCGAAGAAGGTCAGGACGATGGTGTCGCCCGGGCTGACGATCTTGATGCTTGTCACCAGCAGGAAGGCGATGACGCACAAGATGATGCCAATGAGGATGCCACCGCCGCCGCCGTAACCACTGGAGGCGCTGCTGGCGTTCATGGCAATCAAGACGATGCCACCAATCCACAGCACCAAGTCGAGGACCAGTGCCAGCAGGCCGCTGATCGACCAGGCAGCCTTCTCTTGAATGTCAGGACGTGCGGTGGTGGTGGCGGCGTAGGCCGTGGGCATCGGCCCGGGTGCCACGGGTTGGCCCTGTGGGGGCATTCCAGCCCAGGGCTGGCCAGGAATCGGTGCGGCGGCCATTGGCGCACCGGCCATCGGTGCGGCCGGGGCCATCTGCCATGGTGCGGGTGCCTGGTCAGGCACGCCGGGCATGGGTGAGGGGGTAATAGTTGGATCGCTCATGCCTCCAAGCCTAGACGTATCCGGATTAAGATGGGAACGTGCGTGCCGCCCTCATCGCCAATCCGAATCTGAAAGCCGCCACCGCGGCAATCCGGGCCGTCCGGGCCGCCAGCCGTCTGAAAGGCTGGGACGAGCCGATGGTGCTGCAGACCACCACGGAGCACCCCGGCCAAGAGCAAACCTGGGACGCACTGGATGCGGACGTTGACCGCATCGTCGTGGCCGGCGGCGACGGCACCGTGCGTCTGGTGGCCGGAGCCCTGGCGGAATCGGGCGAGCTGACCGGCCTGGGCATCGTGCCAATCGGCGCCGCCAACATCGTCGCCCGGAATCTCGGCCTGTACCCGGGTCCGCTGGAGACCGCTGCCATGACCGCACTGACTGGGCGTCGGCGTCCCCTTTCCGTCAGCTGGGTGGCCTTCCGCCGCAAGGCGCAATCCGGCGACATCACCCCCATGCTGGCGGTCGCCGGCATCGGACGGGACGGCGAGGCGGTGGCCGCCACCCAGCCGTGGATGAAACGTCGCGGCGGCTGGATGGCCTACGCCGCGACCGGCGCCCGACAGGCGCTGCGCCCGGCCATACCGATGAAGGTCACCATCGACGACGGTCCGGCCGAAATGATTCGGGCCTGGAGCGTGCTGGCCGCCAACTTGCCGCGCGTCCCCATGGGCGTCGTGGCGTTTCCGGACGCGAGCCCCGGTGCCCGTTCGATGCAGGTGCTTCAGGTGTGTCTGAAAAACCCCGCCGAGTGGGTGCCCGTCGCCGTCAAGGGCCTGACGCACCACGACGCCCCCGTGTCCGCGCTGAAATACTGCAAAGCCGAGCGCCTGCTGGTGGAGCCCGGGCGGCCCATGCCCGTCCAGATCGATGGCGACCTGATGCCGGATGTCGCGGCGATGAGCGTGACGCTGCAGCCCGCCGCGATTTACGTCGTCACCTAGGCGTCACTGCAGCAGGTCAACTGAGTCGACGATCTGGATCTGCGGTTCGTAAAGATCCATGACGTAAAGGCCCGCGGCGTGGTTGGCGTCGGTTGAACTGGCGCAGGCGTCGGCGACGATGGTGACGCTGGCCCCTCCGTCAGCGGCCGCCAGGGCCGTCGCCAGCACGCAGCAGTCG
This sequence comes from Propionibacteriaceae bacterium, assembly GCA_009778875.1. Classification (GTDB taxonomy): domain Bacteria; phylum Actinomycetota; class Actinomycetes; order Propionibacteriales; family Propionibacteriaceae; genus WRGV01. The sequence goes on from WRFI01000030.1 coordinate 4,469, forward strand.
GTCGAACAACCGGCCAGCACTAACTGGGGGTTGGGGCCAAGCAAGCTGCGCAGGCGCAAACCCCACTTTGAGAAGGTTGGCTCGTCAATCGTGTGGAACCGGCTCAACTGCACGGCTTCCGGCACGAGGTTGAACATCGGGTCGCTGGCCGGTTTGTCGACGAACGCCCACTTCTTGAAATAGGCCTGCCACGAGCCCTGACGGTCGTCCGGCGGCACCCACCTCGACACCAGAATATTGTTGCCGAACAATGGGGCAATCTGACGCGCGACGTCCAGGGCGTCATAGAAATGCGGGACCGTCCAAAGCGACTTCGGGTCGGCGAAGACCACCTGCGGATCCACCACCAGCAGCCAGGGGTCCCGTGAATCAGACATTGTCGTCCTCCATCCTTGTCGGCGCGACGGACGTGGCGCCCGCATCGCAGCTTCGCTCAACACCATCCTAATGTGGTGGCGTCCACGCCGGGCGACGGACGCGACGTGTCCCCGTGACTGACGGTCAATACCCCCAGGGATGATTTTTATGTCCCGGCCGGTTGAGTAGGCTAGACGTCTTGATAGAAAGTGGGAGCGATGACCGATCTCCAGTGGACAGCCGACGACCAGCGGGCCGTCGATACAGCGAAAATTCTGGCGGCCGATGCCGTGCAGAAGGCGGGCAACGGGCACCCCGGCACGGCAATTTCGATGGCGGGCGCCGCCTATCTGCTTTACGCCAAGGTGATGAACCTCGACCCGGCGGACGACAAATGGCTGGGCCGTGACCGGTTCATCCTGTCGAGCGGGCACGCCTCGATTCTGCAATACAACCAGCTTTACCTGGGCGGGCTGGGGCTTGAGCTGGACGACCTAAAGGCTCTGCGCACGGCCGGCTCGTTGACGCCGGGGCACCCCGAGTACGGGCACACCAAGTTCATCGAGGCCACAACCGGGCCGCTGGGTGCGGGCGTCAGCAATGCCGTCGGCATGGCGATGGCGGTGCGGCGCCAGCGTCACCTTTATGACCCGGCAGCCAGCGGGGCGTCCGTCTTTGACCATTTCGTCTACTGCGTGACGGGCGACGGCTGCCTGCAAGAGGGTGTGGCCGCCGAGGCCGCCGCGTTGGCCGGCGTCCAGCGCCTGGGCAACCTGGTGCTGATCTACGACGACAACAACATCACCATCGAGGGCGACACGAAGATCGCCTTCACCGAGGACGTCCTGGCCCGCTTCGCCGCCTACGGCTGGCACACCCAGGAGGTGTCGTGGCGGGGCGACGGCACAGCCTACCGGGAGGACATCCCGGCCCTTTACGACGCCATCCTCAAGGCTCAGACCGTCACTGATCAGCCGTCGATCATCAAGCTCAACACCGTCATCGCTTGGCCGTCGCCGACCATGGCCGGCAGCGAAAAGACGCACGGCGCCGCGCTGGGGGCCGACGAGATCAGCCGGCTGAAGGCCCTGCTGGGCTTCGAGGATCAGCCTTTCGCGATTGACGAGGCGCTGGTCGGTCGTCTTCGGGCGAACCTGGCCGCCCGCGGCGCGGCAGCTCGCGCGGCTTGGGATGTGCGGTTCGACGCGTGGCGCAGCGCCCAGCCATCGCAGGCGGCGGTGCTCGACCGGGTGATGGCCGGCCAGTTGCCCGATGATCTGACGTGGCCGGCGTTCGACGCCGACACCAGCACGCGGGCGGCGTCCGGTGCCGTGCTGAGCGCGCTGGCGCCGCAGTTGCCTGAACTGTGGGGCGGCTCGGCCGACCTGGCGGGCAGCAACGACACCACCATGAAGGGTGAGCCCAGCTTCCTGCCGGACGACCGCGTCAGTGCCGATTGGCCCGGTGGCCCCGGTGGGCGGACGCTGCACTTCGGTATTCGCGAACACGCCATGGGCGGCGTCCTCAACGGCATGAACCTTGAGGGGCTGACAAGGGCATACGGCGGCACGTTCTTCGTCTTCAGCGACTACATGCGCCCGGCGGTTCGCCTGGCGGCGCTGATGGGCGTGCCCAGCATCTTCGTCTGGACGCACGACTCGGTCGGCGTGGGCGAGGACGGTCCGACTCATCAGCCGGTCGAGCATCTGGCGGCCTACCGGGCGATACCGGGTCTGGCGGTCGTCCGTCCCGCGGACGCGAACGAGACGGTCGTCGCCTGGCGCGAGATTCTGCGACGCCATGACGGTCCCGCCGCCCTGATACTGACCCGGCAAAACGTCCCGACGGTCAAGCGCGGCGACGACGGGTGCGCGTCGGCCGACGGTCTGGCCAAGGGCGGCTACGTGCTGCGCGACGCCACCGGTGGTGCGCCGAAGGTTGTGTTGATCGCGACGGGCTCGGAGGTGTCGCTGGCTTTGGCGGCGGCCGCCACGTTGGAGGCCGAGGGGACGCCCACCCGCGTCGTCTCAATGCCCTGCCAAGAGTGGTTCGATGAGCAACCGGCCGACTACCGGGCGCAGGTGCTGCCCGCGGGGACGGTGCGCGTCAGCGTCGAGGCCGGCATCGCGATGGGCTGGGCGAAGTACTTGGGCGACAGGGGCGCCAGCGTCTCGCTGGAGCACTTCGGGGCGTCAGCCTCCGGCCCCTGGCTGTTCGAGCAGTACGGTTTCACGGCGGCACACATCGTCGAGGTGGTCAAGACCCTGCTGAAGTAGAGGTCTATGCTTTTCCTTGTGCCAATCGGACAGGGGATTGGCATTGGTGGCGCGACGAAGGGAGCTGCTGATGGCGACTTCGGATCAGGTTTATGCGGCCTGGGCAAAGGCCTGCACGTATCGGGATGACTACTGGAGGGGTGGGTATTCGCCAATGTTCCGGCGAATGAAGCTAGCCATGGAGGGTGGGGCCTGGACTTCCACCTCCACGCCCGGCACATCTGGGCGCAACCCGGCCGATCAGTTCTACGACGACTTGACGGTTCAACAGGGCCTGCTCGACGGGATGCTCAACGACGTGTGCGACACATTATGGGACCAGTACGTCCTGGTGCGCGCCCGGGAGGAGGCCGCGGCCGCCGCTGCGGCCCATCAGAGGCTTATCTCCCAGTTGAGCCATCTGCGCTAGTGAGGTTGTGATGGGTTATTCCTACATAGACGTGGACGCCATGGACCAAATCATCAGGGACATGGGCCGGGCGGCTGACGACTTGTCCGACTTGAAGTCGAATCTGAACCAGTGCCTTGCAGCGGGCGGAGTTTCCTGTTCGTTGGGCGCGATCGAACAAAACTCGATGTGGATCGCCGATACTTTGCCTGATCTGCGCAGGCGCTCGTGGTTGGCGCACAGCCTGTTGGAGAGCAACCCGGGCTCCGGCCTCATCCAGCAGGTGGATGAGTCGATGATCAACTCAAGCACGCCGATGTGGGCATCGGACGAGGAGGCTGCGGCCGCCGGGCTGGCCCTGGCTGGCCGGTTTGCCATCCAGATGGCGTCGGGCGATGGCAGCATTTCGGAGCCAGATTGGGAAACCCTGCGGATGTGCATGATCGACCCGGCATTCGCGGCTGCGTTCTTTAACGGGCTTGGGACGGACAAGTTTAGCCAGTTGGCGGCAGGTGTATTCCAAACCACAAACATAGGCGACCCCATGAGCGACCCGAGGATGGCAGCCTTGTCTGGGGTGCTGGGCGGTGCCTCGAAGTCTGGGCCCGATATGTCGGCTATCATCGCCGATTACTTCACCACGCAGATGCAGACGCAGACCGGCACCTGGCTGACAGGTTACATGGCGTTGATGTCCAACGCGTCGCTGGCCACGGGCTGTGCTGTTGCCATCGCCGATTGGACATATCAGACTGACAAGGACGTCACAGGCACATACGCCGACTACCAGAACTACACCGGCTCAAGCAACCGCAACATAGTGGTGCCGGCGGTGATGGCGATGCTGGCCAATAATCCGAGTGCGGCCACCGCTTTCTTCACGGACATGATGGGGGCTGTCACTCAGTCGATAAGGCAAGACCCCAATCAGGGCGGCGAGACGATATCTGTGGCGATCTCGCCCCATATCGCGTGGGCCGTCGCCTGGCAGGGTATTGTCACCGACAACGGGGACAGCGTGGGCGCGGCGTTGGCGACGGCGGCCGGGTCGGCTGGGCCGGGAGGCACCCTCACGCCCCTGCAGGCTCAGGTAGGGACCCAGGTGCTGGCCGAGGTTACCGCGCTGCGGCAGCAGAACCCTGCCTGGACGCCGATGCTGGGCATCGGCAATGGCGTGGCGATGATCATCGCGCACAATATGGGTGATCTGCTGGCCGTCTCGCCGCAAATCGCCTTCGATGACGACATCTATTCCTCGGTGACCTGGCCGCCGGGCACGCCGACCGGGTTGGGCCACATTGAGGGTGGGGTGTCGCATCTGGGGGTTGATGCGACGATATTCGGCACGGCGTTGCAGGCGATCGGCTCGAATGAGATCGCTGTCAATATCGTGGTGTTGGGCTGGTCGGATGGCTTGTGTGACTATCTGAAGTCTCAGATGCCCACGGCGCCCGATGCGTCCGGCCAGGACCCGCGCGTCACGTTCTTCGTCCAACCGATGGACAACTCTCCGGCCCTGCTGGGGCTTGATCATGCGTTACAGGGTTTGGACTTCATCATCGACAATCTGAAGGCAGGGGTGCCCGAGCCGGCGCACGTGTCTTCGGCAGCCATGGATGCGGCCGGCTTGGCGTTGGCGGGGGCCGGTTTTGCGCCGCCCGTGGCGATACCGGCGGGAGTCCTGGGTGCCGGAATGGCTGGATATCAGGCGGTGGTGGACCACGCGCAGCACGTGGCAGACACCATCAAGGCCAACACCGACCAGGACGCGGTCGCGGCGATTCATAGCGCCTACAAAACCTATGTGGGGGCGCTGGCGCAGCAGGGCTACTTCGACCCGGGCGTCATCGCGGCCGTCAATGCGACCAACACGGGCTTGGGCGCTTATGACCCGACCCAGCCGATTCCGGACGGCGCGGGTGGTTTCCTGGATCCGCCCATGATGCCCGGCAGTCCGCGGCAGTTCGACTGGGATGCCTCCGGCGCCGACCGGTTCCTGGGGGAGTTAGGGGTCGATGGTGCCATCGTCTACGTGACGCGGGACTGGCCGGGTAGCCCAGCGCTGCCGAACCTGGCGGTGACGCTGCCATGACCGCGCGAAGGAGCGTGAGGGCTTCAATTGCTGCCAGTTTGGTGGCGTTGTCGCTCCTGGTGTCGGGCTGTGCGAACCGCGGGTCCGGCCAGACGTCCACGGGATTCCAGTTCATGGTTCGATCCTCTCTCGATGTGCTTAACTCAACTGCCCCCTGGTTTACGCCCGAGGTGTCTTTTGACTGTTTGACGTTGACGGCGGACGATTTGGAGGCCGTATTGTTGCCGACGACATACTATGTGAACATTTCAGATCCGGGCGCCTGCGAGGTTTCTTTCATGGGGGACAGACAGATAACGGTCGCTGTAACCGATTCACGGTACCAGCGGGTCATGGTCAAGTCGTTGATGGAGTCTAGTTTGGGTCAGGCGTTCGTTTATCGGTTTCCGGCGTCTTTCGGCTGGGGTGGTGCCTTGTGGACGGTCGAGGAGTTGTTGTTCGAACCCATGCCAGCCAGTCCGACTGTGGGTGGTTTGGCTTGGGCGGTGTTGTGCGCGGATGAGACGCATTGTGTGCAGGTGGTGGTGTCTTACAACATGACGATTAGCGACAACGTGAATGGTGTGCGGGATCCGTTGGGTGTGGCGGTGAGTCTGCTGGAAACGGTTTGGCGGCGGTTGTCTGTGGATCGTCCCGATTTGGTGCCGGTCCAGGTGCCGGCGGTGAATCCGGCCCCGTATCAGCCGATTACCCAGCCGATCGTGTTTGCGACCCCCACGCCAGATGTTCCCGTCTCCACCCCCGTCCCTTCAGCCACGGGGACGCCATGACCGCCGTTTTCCCTCAGTCGCCACTGGGCCCGCGACCGATTCTGCCGGGGTTAGGACGGGCGCCTGTGGCAGGCAAAAGGACTGCCCCTACCCCGCGGTGGACCCCGCGACCGCCCATGACGGCCGCCCAGGTTTTGGCGACGACGCAGGCGTTCATTGCCATCGCGGACAGGAAGCAGCAGAACCCGAGCTGGACGCCCGAGCCCGGACTGGCTCGCACTGCGGGGGTGAGCATGATGGACGCCATCCGTGACGTTTTTGCGATGGCGCCGCAGGCGAGCGTTGATGGCGATGGCAATGCGTCGCTGCGCTGGCAGGAGGTGCCAGCCAATGTGTACGGAAAGGTCTGGACGAAGCCGGACGGGTTGCACCTGGGGGTTGATGGGGCGGTGCTCGGCCTGGTCATGCAGGCGATCGCGCCGGTGATGAGCGCGATTGACGTCATTCTGATCGCCTGGTCTCACCACCTGCTGGGCTTTCTGACCTCCAGCATTCCGGCGTCTGAGCAAGCCCGGTTGGCCTTCTTTGAATCGCCCGACAACTCGGCGGCGGCCCTCGCGCTCGCCCGGGCGGCCGAGGTCCTCGATTTCATTGTCGACAACGCGGTGGAGGGGCTGAAAGTCCCGGCTGACAAGGCCCAGAGAGGTTTTCTCTGGATGGGCCTAGCCGTAATGGCGGCCAGCAACGAGGCGATAGGTGTAAGCGACATTGACCCGCGGACGATGCCGGTTGGGTTGATCGATCGCCTGCGCACTATCCGTCCATATGAGGTCGGCAAGCTGCCCCGGGACGGGCGGCTCGCCTTGTCTGCGACCTATCCGACGTTTGTGCAGGCCCTGGCCGAGCTCGGCTATTTCGACGCGGCGATCCTGCGGCAGGCTGACGAAAGGTTCCACCTGGGTTTGGGCAGTGCGTCGGCGTTCGTGCGGCCGGGCACCCCGGGCGGGCCGTTGCGGTTCGACATGACGGCGCCGGGCGCCACCGACTGGCTCTTCAAAGCCGGCATAGAGCGGACCATCGAAGGTGTGGTGGCGGAACGTCACCGGCACCCGGGATACCCCAGCCGGGTCGCCCATTTGCCTACGTGAGGCGACCAGACGGTTGGGTCAAACAGCCGGGTGCGTCATCTCGGCCGGGTTGACCCAGGCGTCGAACTGCTGCTCGGTGACGTCGCCTGACGCCAGGGCCGCCGCGCGCAGGCTGAGGCCCGCCTTGTCAGCAAGCTTCGCAATGGCGGCGGCCTTGTCGTAGCCAATGTGGGGGCTAAGTGCGGTCACCAGCATCAGGTTGTCGTCCAGGTGGGCTTGGATGACGGGCAGATTTGGTTCGATGCCGCGGGCGCAATGGACGTCAAACATCGCGGTGGCGTCGGCCAGCAGCTGGATCGATTCCAGGCAGCACCAGGCGATCACCGGCTTGAAGACGTTGAGCTGGAAGTTGCCCTGGCTGCCGGCGAAGCCGACGGTGGCGTCATTGCCGAACACCTTGGTGGCTACCATCGTCAGGGCTTCGGCCTGCGTCGGGTTGACCTTTCCGGGCATTATCGAACTGCCCGGCTCGTTCTCGGGGATGTTCAGCTCGCCGATGCCGTTGCGGGGCCCCGACGCATACCAGCGGATGTCGTTGGCGATTTTCATCAGGGTGACGGCCAAGATCCGCAGGGACGACGACACCTGCACCAGGGCGTCATGGGCGCTCAGCGCCGCAAACAGGTTGTCGGCCTGGCGGAACTCCAGCCCGATTTCGTGGCTGATGTGCCGCGCGGTCCGGACGCCGAACTCGGGGTGGGTGTTGAGTCCTGTGCCCACGGCCGTCCCCCCGATGGCCAGGTCGCGGGCCGACTGGTCGGCGGCGCGGATGCCCGCCAGGGCGAAGTCGATCTGCGCCACATAGCCGCCGAGCACCTGACCCAGCCGCACCGGCGTGGCGTCCTGAAGATGGGTGCGTCCGACCATGACGACGTCGGCAAACTTGGCGGCCTTGGCGGCCAGCGTGTCGCGCAGGGACTCGACGGACGGGTAGAGGCAGGCGTTCAACTGGTCGACGATGGCGACGTGCATGGCGGTGGGGAAAGTGTCGTTGCTCGACTGGCCGGCGTTGACGTCGTCATTGGGGTGGACGGGCGTCTTCGAGCCCATAGTTCCCCCGGCCAGCTCAATCGCGCGGTTGGCGATGACCTCGTTGGCGTTCATGTTCGATTGCGTGCCCGAGCCCGTCTGGAAAACCACCAGCGGGAACTCGTCGTCCAACTGGCCGGCGATCACCTCGTCCGCTGCCTGGACGATCAACTCGACCTTGTCGAGCGGAAGTCTGCCGAGCTCGCCGTTGGCCTGCGCGGCGGCCTTCTTGAGGACACCCAAGGCCTTGATCATCGGGCGTCCCCACACAAAAGTGGGCCGTCCGATGTCGAAGTTGGCGATCGACCGTTGCGTCTGGGCGCCCCAGTAGTGCTCGGACGGCACCTCAACAGCGCCCATGGAGTCGGTCTCAATACGCACGCTCATGGGCATTACGCTACCAATTCCCCTATTCCCTCCTTGGGAGGTGTGCCTGCGGAGCCGACGAGGTGGTCGTCTCAAGCGCGTGCAGGAGGGTGAGGAGGGGAATGGAGCACGCCGACGGTTCGCGTCACTCAGTCGTGCCTCACCGCAAAATGGGAGCGTAGAATGCCCGAAAATGGGAGCGTAGAATGCCCGAAAATGGTAGCGTAGGGGCTTTTGCGGGACTATCATTAACACATGGCTTATCTTGCGCGAACCGTCGATCAAGAACTTGACGAGCTGCTCCCTACCGCCCCAGCCATCGCCTTGGACGGCCCAAAGGGAGTTGGCAAGACTGACACGGCGCAGCGGCGTGCTGATGTCGTGTGGTTTCTGGATGACGCCGCCCAGCGCGAAGTCGCCCAGGCTGATTTTGCGATGTCGACGCTGCCTGCCGGCACAGTGCTGCTGGATGAGTGGCAGAAGCTGCCCCAGGTGTGGGATTCCGTCCGTCGACAGGTTGACGCAGGTGCGCCTGCCGGGCGCTTCCTGCTGACGGGCTCGGCAACCCCCTTGGAAGGGAGGGACACCCACAGCGGAGCGGGCCGGATACTGTCCTTGCGTATGCGCCCGATGGGGTTGCATGAGCGCGGTAAGACCACACCGACGGTCTCGCTAGCGGCGCTGCTGACGGGTGGCCAGGGAATTGTCGCGGGCACCACATCATTCACTCTGCGGGACTACATAGAAGCAATTGTCGAAAGCGGCTTCCCTGGCATCATGGGCGCGGCTCCGAGGTTGCGCCGCGCGATGCTCGACTCATACATTCAACGTGTTATTGACAGAGATCTGCCAGAGCAGGGGTATAGCGTGCGTCGCCCAGGTACCCTTCGGCGGTGGTTGACGGCGTACGCCGCCGCGTCATCAACCAACACGGCTTACACTCAATTGCTCGCTGCCACAACTGGCGGCGACGGAATGCAACCAGCCAAGAGCACGACGCTGGCCTACCGTGACTTGCTGACTCAACTCTGGCTGGTCGATCCTGTGCCGGGATGGGTACCGACCAACAGTTTCATCCATCGGCTGCAGCAGGCGCCCAAACACCAGCTGGCCGACCCGGCCTTGGCTGCCCGGCTACTAAAGCTGTCGGCCCAGGCGTTGACGACGGCAACCGGGGCACACATGGCGGGGCCGTTGTTTGAATCGCTCACAACTCTTGGAATCCGGGTGATGGCACAGGCGGCCGAGGCCTCCGTCAGCCACATGCGCCTGAGCGGTGGTGACCGCGAGATCGATCTGCTAGTTGAAGGGGTTGACGGGCAGCTCCTCGGCATTGAGGTCAAACTGGCAGCAACGGTGACGAATGCCGATGTTCGTCATCTTGTTTGGCTGCGCGATCAGCTTCCCGACCGCGTCGTCGACCTGATGGTGATCACAACTGGCAGCACGGCCTATCGTCGTTCCGACGGAGTCGCCGTGGTGCCGCTGGCGCTGCTGGGGGTCTGAGAAGCGCCTGGGCAATTCCTCTATGCCCTCATGCCCTGGGGTGGTGCGAAAACCTCCGCGTTGTGGTCTCGCGGGGGGTGCAGCGCCGGAGCCACGGAAAATTCCCCTCAGGGGAGGGGTGGCAGTCGCCAAGCGACTGACGGGGTGGTCGGTCACCTTCCTGCACACGCTTGGAGGACCACCCCGTCGGCTCCGCCGGCACACCGAGGAGCAGTGAGCGCAGACGAGCTTGCTCGTATGCCGAACGCGACGAAGGTGTAACAGGGAGCGAAGCGACCGAGTACCCCTCCCCAGAGGGGAATTTACTCCG
>WRFI01000031.1 GCA_009778875.1 Propionibacteriaceae bacterium
CCCACCGCGTGAAAACCCACTGCGGCTGGCAACTCCAACAACCCACACCCGGCACCTTCAACTGGACCACCGAAGCGGGCCAAACCTTCACAGTAGGACCCAACGGCACCACCGACACCACCGGCGACACCGGCCCACCCGCGCCCTAATGCCCATGCTCAGGAGGGGTGGCAAGCGGTGGTTCGGTAGGCTTACGGATTGTGACCTCGACGAACGGCACGGTATCTGCCCGTCCCAAGCTTCCAGCATTGGCCCGCTGGGCGTTGTTTTGGACACTGTTCATCGGTGTGGGCGCCTTGTGGGGTGTGATCATGCTGTGGACGATGGCCGACAAGGCCGGCATGGCGCCGCTGCTTGACCAGATGCGTGCGAACCTGCCGCTGGCGGATGTGTTCTTCACCACCTACGTGTGGCCGGGTGTGTTTCTGCTGGTGATCATCTGTGTGCCGAACCTGGCCGGGGTCTGGCTGGTGTGGCGTCGCCGCCGGGTCGCGCCCGTCTGGTGCGCGGCGTGCGGCGTCATCCTGGTCGCTTGGACGTTGATGGAGATGCTGTGGGCGTTCGGCCCGAACGTGCTCTCCGAGGTGTACCTCGCGTTCGGTGTGGCGCAGGCCGTCATGGCCGCCCTTTGGATGAGGAGATCGTCCAACCATGACCCGAAGTGACAAGACGCGTGGACCAAGCTGGGCATCGCCACCATTCTGCTGGCCAGCGCGCTGACCTGTGTTTTGCCAAGTGGAAGTCAAAAAAGACTGGTCGTTCAGACTGGTCTGAACGGGCCTCATCTGCTAACATCGGATCATGAGTGCACAACCCGTCGAGCATATCGAGGTGGGCGCCTACGAGGCCAAGACCCACCTGGCGCAGTTGCTTGACCAAGTGGAGGCTGGCAACGTCATTTCCATCACACGACACGGCAAGAAGACTGCCATTCTGTCACCGGCGATCGATGCCACCGTGGCGGCCGATCAGCGACGCCGACAGGCCATTGCCGACCTGCTGGAGTTGACACACAAGTACGAAGGGCCAAACGATCTAGATCATCGCGCCTGGACCAGGGACGATCTATATGAGCGCTGACGCATTCCTTGACACGAGCGTCATTGTCTACGCGTTCGACACCAGCGCACCCGACAAGCAGGCCATCGCCCGACGGATTCTTGAGCGGGACGGCCTCGTCACCAGCGCCCAGGTACTGGGAGAGCTGTACGTGACACTGACGCGAAAGATTCCCAACGGGCTCCCGACCGGCGGCGCCCAACAAGTCATCGAAAAGCTGCGAACAAGGCCCAACGTAGACATCTCGACGGACTTGGTGGCGGCTGCGATTCAGACGTCGATCCGGTTTCAGTTGTCGTATTGGGATGCCTTGATCATCGAGGCGGCCGTGGCGGGCGGGTGCACCACATTGCTCACGGAGGACCTCAACGATGGCGAAACCATCAACGGGGTGCGAATCGTGAACCCCTTCACAGCAACAGACGAATATTCGTAGTAATCATCCCCAAATGGCTTCTGTTAGGGAACACCGGCTGGGTCTCAGCCCCGATGCAATCGAACGGCGGATTACTGATCGCACTGGGCACGGCGGTGGCAGCCGGGGCCGGAATCGGCCTGGCCAACTGGCTGATCCGGTTAGGCGGTCACTTCTTGGCGCGCGCCTGGCCGAGGTTCACAATTTCTGAAACACGACTGCCCGGCTGATCGGAATACCGGGCTTCCGGACCACCTGAAGCCCGGCCTGGGTGAACAGCGCGGCACTGCGGATGAACGCCCGCCCGTCAACATGGAAGACCGGCTCGGCGAACAACACCCTGCCGCCCGGTTTCAGCGTGGCACACACCTCGCCGATCAGCCGCTGCGGATCGGGAGCCTCGTGCAACATGTAGAACATGAGGGCGAAATCGACCATGCCCGCCCACTGAGCCACGCCGAGAGTTCGGGAATCGCATTGATGCGCGGTGATGTTGCCGCAGCCCGCCCTGGCGGTGCTGGCCTGGGTTTCGGCGAGCATCTGCGGTTGCAGGTCGACGGCGATCACCCGGCCCGCGCCACCGACTAGGCGGGCCATCGGAATAGTGAAGAACCCCACGCCGCAGCCGACGTCCATCGCTGTCATGCCGGGCTGAAGATAGGGGCCGACGATTCGGACGGGATTGTTCAGCAGTTTGCGTCCCGCCATGGTGAGCATCCACCGGTGCTCCCACGGACACACATGACGATCATCCACACCCGGAACTCTACGCTGTGGCTTGCGTCGCAACCCCCAGCGGCTGACGACGGCGACGCCACCGATTGGCTGCCGTCCACCACAAGCCGAACGGGGCCAGCAGCCCCAGTTTGATGCCGTCGAGGATCAACACGATGATCACCGGCGCGGTCCAGCGGGGAATATCGTCGGCCTCCCACATGGGCAGCAGCGTGGCGGCGGACAACCATCAGACGGCGGAGATGGCCAGCGCGATGGGTACCCAGCCCAGGCCGAGCCGGGTTCGGGCGGCGCAGACGAGCCGGAACATCAAGTTCGACAAACGCACCCGAATGTTCTAGCGGTAGCCGTAGATCGTCAGACCATCCCCATCGATGGACGTCTCAAACGAACCGCCAACTAGCACCGCCACCGCGATCTGATCCACGTCCTGACCGGTGATAGCCGCGGGCACCCCAGGCTTACCGCGCGGGACGGTCCAGGTGCGCGGGAACCTGATCCAGGCGATGTGCCGATAGACGACAAAACCGGACGGCCAGACAACCTCGCCCATGCCAGTGTCCCAGAAAGACTGGCTGAAACGGTCGACAGCAGGGAACAGGTAGTCCCTGCTGCACGTCGGCTGCGGCGCATCCAGCTCCTTAAGACAGCAGCGCACGATTAGCTCGCGATTCAGGCAGCAGGCGTGGAACAGCTTGCGCCATTTCGTGTCGTTCATGAAGCAGCCCGAGAACGACGACGCGATTCGCCGACACTCACGGTCGCGGCGTTGCGCTTGAATACGCAGTTCCTCTGGGTCGAAGGCCACCTATTCAGCCTATCCGCTCCGGGGGGAGACCCCTGACACCCGAAGCGGTAACCGGGACGACACCCGGCCCACCAGACCAAAGAAGCCTGACGATGACTGATGACCACCCACCCAGTGTGGAACCGGGAGGTCCCGTGGGTTACCGTGGCGATGGTTTGAGCTTTCCCAATTTGGGGTATTGGTCGCTTCGCTCCCGTCTAGCCCCGTCAATCGCCTCGGCATACAAGCAAGCTTGTCTGCTCTCGGCTCAATCGGGGGTCCCAAAGCCACCGGCTTTACAGCATTACCCCCGCGATGAAATGCCTTGTGAAACGGTGGTTTGGGAGTGGGGATGGGTGGCGTTGTCGGAGAGGCGGATAGCGAAGACTGTCGGGGTGTCCAGGTCATCGGTGCACAGGTTGCTGGCTGTGCAATCGTGAAACGGCTATCACGCTGGGATCAGATCACCGTATCGCTTGAGGGCGCCCTGCCTGCTGATACCAAGCGCCGATCCGATCATTGTCCATGATGCGCCATCTTGGCGGGCCTGCGTCACAGCGGCTTCGATGGCGTCCTCAGCCTGGTCGCGCCGGGTGACGGCATCCGTGATTGCCTTCAGACCGGCACCTTCGATGGTGGTGTGCGGGTCGGGTCCGGCACCTTGGTTGGCGTTCTCGATCTCGTCGAGCATGTCTTCAATGCTTCTCATGGTTCACCTTCTTTGGGGTAGGAATTTGGGACGGGCGGGCTGGCAGTGGAAGATCACTTGCCGGTCTTGGCTGACCCCGACCTCCAGGAGTGCTCCAGAGGTTGAGGGGCCGATGTAGATGTCGTAGCCATCGAAGCGATGGATGAGGATCGGCCAGCGGTAAGCGTGCCAGATGTCAGGGTCAGGAACCCCGTGCTTCCTGGCACTTTCGATCAGATCCATACTCTCCAGTTTGCCGGACGATCCACCAACTGTCAACCTAGGTTGTCAGCCGACGCAGATGGCAACAGATCTGGCAAGAAACAGACTTAGCACTGTAGCGACCGCCCATGTATGGCTGACTGGTCATGCTCCGCCTCCGCCACACTCGACCGTTGTGCCGATCGCTCTGATGCGGGGTTTCAGCCTCAGTCCTCCTTGGCTCGCCGCTCGAAGAGTTCCTTGGCGATGCCGACTGCCGTCATGCAACAGAACATCACTCCCGCAACGATAAACGCGATGTGATCAGACTGGGCTGTGTCAAATTCTGTGGACATGGGTTGTTTCTTTTCAGGCGGCCAGGGGTAGGTCCTGGTCGCCGGTTCGGGGTTCCACTGGCAGGTGGAAGGTGTGTTCGGCCATTGACTGTGCTGGGGTGCGGTAGCCGATCGTGGAGTGCGGGCGAGTCCGGTTGTAGTACACCTCGATGAATGTGGCGACTTCGAGGCGGGCCTTGGCCCTGGTGGGGAACGTGTGCTGGTAATACATTTCGTTTTTCAGCGTCGCGAAGAAGGATTCGGCCACGGCATTGTCCCAGCAGACCCCGGTTTGCCCGCAGGATAGGCGCACATCCATCGCGTGGGCGGCCAGCGCCATTTCTTTGGACGTGTATTGTGCTCCCCGGTCTGAGTGAAAGATTGCGTTGCCGGCTACATAGCCGGCCTTATGAGCCATCCGTAGCGCTTCAACGACCAGGCTGGCGCGCATGTGATCGGCCATGGCCCAGCCGACGACCATGCGGGTGGTCAAATCGATGACGGTGGCCAGGTACAGCCAGCCTTCACCGGTTTTCAGATAGGTGATGTCGCCGACCAGCACGGTTGTCGCAACGGGCGGGCAGAACTGGCGGTTGGCGTTCGGATGGGGTTCGTAGCTTGCTGCCCAGCGCGGCCCGCTCAACCGGCGCCAGACTCGACCCGCCGCTCCTGCTCGCCCTCGACGAGGTGGCCAACATTTCACCCTCTGCCATCCCTGTCCACCCTGATGGCTGAAGGGGGTGGCACCGGTGTCACCACCATGCCCGTCCTCCAATCGCTGTCCCAAGCCCGCGATGGTCTGGGGGTTGAACCGGTAATCTTCATGTGAGCCGAATGCAGGCGTGCTTGCACGCATGCCGAAGCGATTGCAGCCTGTAATAGGGAGCGAAGCGACCGAGTACAAGGCTCTCCGCCCGGTGTGAGCACTGATCAGGTCGGCCACGGATAGACTAGGTGCTCATCAGCACAGTTGAGTTATCAGTCGCCAGACGATCGTCAGCGTTCTGGCTGCGGGTGGCGTTCATGGTTGGGGCGGTCACTGACGCCGCTGCATTGGTGCCGATGCTCTGCCCGTCTGCTGCAAAGATCATGTGGGGCATCGACGCATCAGCGGCTGGGTACTGGTTCGCTATGGGGTATGCGGCGGCGCTCATGGTTGGTTGGACGTTTCTACTGATCTGGGCGTTTTTGAAGCCTTGTGAACGACGTATGGTCGCCGTCTTGACGATGGTAGTGATTGTCGGCTTGGCCGTTACCGAGATTGTGACTGCTGCCAGTGGACTGATAGATGTCGGGAAAGTGGTGCCGACGTTGATCCTGCAGTCGATCTTGCTCGGTCTGTTTGTTGTTGGCTATTTCAAGTCACGCTCACGCTAGGCGCAGGCTGGCATCGTTGATGCGTCGTCGTCTTGGAGCGTCCACAGCACGGCACGAGCTAATTCGAGGTTCCACTCGTAGGTGTGTCGCCGCCAACGCGGAACCGGACCCCAACCAGGAATCTACAAGCAACGATGACTACCAACCCGACTCTGGTTCAATGGTCGCATGTTTGAACCTTCCCATTTTGGAGTTGGGAGAGCAGGGTTTGTCGGAGAGGCGGATCGCGGAGGCGTTAGGGGTATCGAAGTCATCGGTGCACCGGCTGCTTGTCACTGATTGTTAGCAGAACCGGAACCAGCTGTCTCGGCCTTTCTCTCGATCTGCTTCTGTGCAGCCTTGACTGCTGCCAGGTAGTCGAGCACCTGCCGATAAAAGACCTTCTCGCTAGATCGGATGTCTCGGATGCGCTCCAGCCGTTCGCGCCAGTAGTTGCCGCCACCGGCCTGCTCGAGCAGGGCGTCGTTCATGGCGAAACCCTTTGTCAGGTACTCTCTTAGGACGGCCAACGCCCATCGCCGAAACTGTGTGCCGCGCAGTGATTTCACACGGTAGCCCACCGAGATGATCACATCGAGGTTGTAGTAGGTCACCTGGTAGGTCTTGCCATCGGCACCAGTTGTTGCAAAATCCGCAACAACTGGTGCCCGGTCTAGCTCACCTTCAGAGAAGAGGTTGGAGACGTGCCGCGAGATCGTTGATTTGTCCCGTTGGAACAGCACCGCCATCTGATCCAGAGACAGCCACACCGTCTCCCCGGCCATACGCACGTCGATGCGCGTCTGGCAGTCATCGGTCTGGTACATGACGATTTCGGAGTTGGGTACTGCGGCGAGATTACTCATGTCATCAGCCTATCTGGGGGCACTGACACTATTCGGACTGCTGAGGCGGCGACATTTACGAGCGCAGGTTGATCCACACATGTAGCGGGTGGACGATCAACGCGGCGGCACTAAGGGCAGCCAAAGCCCAGTTACCGCGCCACAATCCGATGAACCCGTAGAAGACGGGAACGAATGCACACAAGAGCACGACGATCAGCACCAGGTTCTGGTGCCCGGTGTAGTAGAACCCCCAGCCGATGAAGTTTCCGGCCAGCGCCACCATGGCGACCGTGAAACAGAGAATCTCTTTCGGCGTGCTCAATGAGAACCACTTGGCGTCTGAGCGGACCAACAGCAGCATGACCCCGACGCAGCCGAACATCAGTGCCTTCTCGATGATGTTCAACACAGGCGCTTTCTCGGTCATCGTCATGACAGGGTTGGAGCTTAGGTGGATCAACGGCATCACGATGTAGGGCAGTTCCTGTAGCAGGAACAACACCAAGCCCAGTACGAACAGCCCAAGGTACTGCTCGCCACCCAGCTTGACGAATCTCAACATGAATGATGGTCCTTCCCAAGGCATGTCGTCAGTCATGACGCCAACCGTTAATCCTATCGGCGAGCAGGTTGCGCGGTTTCTGCGGATGCTCAGGTTGTTGGCTGTGCGATCGTGAAACGGCTATTACGCTGGGATCAGTTGGCTGTATGGCTTCAACGCGCCTTGTCTGCTGACACCAAGTGCCGAACCGATCATCGTCCACGAAGCTCCATCGTGGCGCGCCTGCGGACAGATCAATGCCCCGGCGAGACATAACTCAGTTTCCTGGGCCAGCGCACCACCGGGGCGTCTGACATCTATTATTCCATGCGGAGACGCCGTCAGCCAAGCAGTCGGCGATAAGTGCCAACACAGAATCACGGCTCACAGGAAAGGAGCAGACCCACGATGAGACATAGGACAGCAGAACAGGCCAAGGGTGCACTTGCCTCCATGGCGGAAGCGCCACCCGCCGGTCGCATGTTTGAGCTTTCACCATTTGGGGTATTGGTCGCTGACGCTCCCGTCTACCCCCTTCAATCGCCTCGGCATACGAGCAAGCTCGTCTGCTCTCGGCTCAATCGGGGGGGTAATGGTGAAACTCTGTGACTAGCCGTGATGCCCTGGGATTGGCTGGGGTTGGCGCACCCTAAGAAGTGGTTTTGGCACACGTCCCGCATTGCATGTGTGGTCCCAGTTCTAGCATTTCCGCGCCCGATACCATTCTCACCAGTCCGGCAAGCAAAACCGATGACGGCATGACGCTCGACTGTCGGTAAGATAAGATGTTTCTTCAGCGACTCAACGTCCAGGCGGCCATGAGGCCAGCCGAAGCGCTGAGTTCGACGCTTCGTCTCATTGACTGAAGGGGTAAGCATGGCTGACTTCTCCGACCTGATGACTGCAACTAGGGCCATCGTGGACCCGATAACGAGCGGGGCAGACCTAGCACAGATCGCTCAGGCGCAACCGAGCCTTTGGCCACAGGTCGCTGGTCATCCAAACGCTTATCCCGAGTTATTGACATGGCTGGACAATAATGGTGATGCTGCCACCAAACAAGCAGTAGCCGTTAGCCGGGTATCCCATCCCGGACGAGATGTGTCCTATTTGCCCGTCGAGAAAAAGACTGCTGGCGACGCGATGTCACAGCGTCGTTTACGCAAGTCGTGGGTTATCGGCGGGGTCGCGCTGATTGTCGCCCTGGCCGTCGGGGTGAGCCTTATCGTCGTTAGCCCGTGGCAAACTCGGTCATCCAACCCCGTTTTGACAACAGTCCAGTTTGGGGCTATTTTCGCGGCGCCCCAAGATGGCAAAGCCACGCATCCTTTCGGAGATTGGCAGGTGGATAACAGCAGTTTTGTCGCCAGACTTCAGCAATACATCACCACTGACAATTGCGGACTCTCAAGCGCCGTCACACTCACTGGCGTGACTGCCTGCGCGCAGCTAGGTGGCAACTTTGGCGACGATTACAGTGGCGCGTCCTTCCCAGACGGCACTATCGTTCTTTTGTTCGACACCGTCGCCGCTGCTCATGAAATTGAATCCTGGTCTCCCTGGTTTGAGAATGCCGAAAGCGTCTACGGGTCGATGAATGTACGCCTTTCCGGCCCTATTTATGACCATTGGGGGCCATGGGTGATTGGCTATGGCCAGACCATGTTGTCACCCAGCCCGCTTTGGCTAGTAGCTGTCTATGGCAACGTTGCGGTTCTGAATGGCGGTAGTGACGCTAAGGCGTCAACCTGGCAGCGATGGCAGGACTCTGCTGTGTCTCTTGGCCGGGCCATTGACCAAGCTGCCCGGAGTTGAGCGGACGCTCAATGGTTTAGTTCCGCGACATCGTTGACCTCCGTTTGATGAAACTGCCGCCACTGTGAAAAATAGACGCATGTCTTCCTGATAGCAGCTTCCGAGCCGATACCCGACTTGCAATCGCAAGCTATCGACATAGCGGCCATGTCAGGTGTATTCGTACTTATTCACTGTGGGGATGGCGTATCTCTTTTCTATGGTTTTCGCGCCGAGGCCTTATGCTGACTCGCTCCAACCTATATGTCCGCTTGTTACATGTGGTGAGGCGAAATTCTATGTCCATAGAAATACTGTAATGTCCCAACTACGTGGTTGTCTATCACCTTGTCAACCGGCAATGTAGACCTTCGGCGTGTTTCGAGAAAACCGCGAAATGGACCCCGTAACATCAGAAGTCATAACGAACCAAGAACCCAGGAGAAATGATGACAGGCTCAGTGACTTTCGGGTCAATAACTATCCCAGTGGTTTATCTCTGGTCGGCGGGTGGCGTTGTCTTTGTGCTACTGCTCGCCATCGTGTACATAAACCAGGCGAAGACCATGAAGGCCGCCGCAGAACGCCAGGCAGCGTTCAACGCCAGGGTGCAAGCCGTGATGAACAGGACTGCAGAACTTGAAGGCAAGCGCGACAGCGGTCAGGCATTTAGCCAAGATCAGGCGACCGAGCTGAGTCGTCTGCATCTCGAACCGAATCAAGTGAACACCAACCAGGCACTTGTCGCACAGCAAAACATCGCCGCCGCCAATCAGGCTGTGGCACGGCAAGTCGCCCAGCAGACATTCAACCAGCAGTTCGGCACTGCAATTCCGCGCTACAGATAGGGGCGCTGGACGGGTGGCGGCCCTGATGCGCGTGGTGACACTTTCCCGTCCCGCCTTGGCGAGGTCTGTGAACATCGTGAAAGCCAGCGGCGGTGACGGGGACTCCAACGCGCCAGCCGGTATCGCCGCCATCGACGCCCACGAGAAGATTGTCGGCAAAATCACGCACATCATCGCCGACAGGGGCTACACACAGGCTGAAGCAAAGAATTGGGCGCTGCTGTTATGGATACGCTCTATTAGCCAAACCAGCGACCTGCGCGACGACCAGCGCATCGTCGAGACCGGCCCAGTCAAAGGCACTATCTGGTGCGACGGCTGGCTCTACACCAACGCCATGCCCGAGAAACTGCGCCACCTGCCACGCCTCGACAACGACAATCTGACTGTAGAATAGAAGAGTACGAAGAACTGGCCGCGCTGTGTGAAGCCAGGAAACCCTATGCCTTCACCATGTCATCCAGCCTCGACGCCGACACGCTGACGATATGAGTCAAAGGCCCCGCGTTGGCCGGTCACGTCCGCTGCCCCAACAACCCCGCCTCAATGTGCCTTCCCTACAAGGCGACACGGCCACAAACGAAGTGCAAGCCCGGCGTGGCCTGCGGCTGCGGCGTCACGGCCAAACTCGGCCCCGAGCATCACGCCCGCGAGCGCCAGACCTACCTATTCGGCACGGCCTTGCAGGTGGCGTCCTACGGGCGTCGCGTTGCCGTCGAATCTTTCAACGCCGAACTGTCACTGCACCGAGGCAAACTCCAACGCGGCACCGCCCGCTGCTTCATGGCCAACAAGACCGAGTTGCTGCTGGCCATCTACATCGCCGCGACCAACTGCTGCATCATCCGCGACTACTGCGCGATGCACCCCGACCTGATGGGCGAGGATGGCGACGATTCCGCCGCGCTGTGTCATGTCCCCAAGGTGGCGCGCCGCCGCAAGCCCCGCAAGGAAGGGCGGCACCGGCTACTGGCAGCGGTTGGACTGGCCACCTAGCAGCGCCAACCACCTTCAACACAATCCCATAACCCAGCCAAAACGATCCGCGACCAGCGGGCGCTTCGCGCTGCCCGAAGACAGGTGGCGAGGGCCTGATTGCTGCCATTCCGACGATGTGTTGGCGCTGATGCCGACAAACTGGGGCAATACGAGAGCCTGGGAAACCAAAAAAGACGAAGATGGCCGGTCGTGGGCGTCCGCCGATGGGGTTCACCAACCTGAAGCGGTTTCTTTCACCAACACGCCTTTGGGGTATTGGTCGCTGACGCTCCCGTCTACCCCCTTCAATCGCCTCGGCATACGAGCAAGCTCGTCTGCTCTCGGCTCAATCGGGGGTGGCTGACGAGACTTGAACTCGCGACCGCCTGAACCACAATCAGGAGCTCTACCAACTGAGCTACAGCCACCATTCGGACGCCGCCCCGAGGGGCAACGGCCAACAGAGAAGCTTACCTGAAACAACGGCCCTGTTCGAGCCGGGCCCCGAGCCGCCACGGTAGGGTTGTGGGTTGTGACCCAGACGCCCATCTCGCTCGCCCATGCCCACGGGCAAGGTGCCGGGCTCGGCTTCATGATGGTGTCGCTGCTTTCGATGCAGGTGGGCAACTCGTTCGCCCAAGAGCTCACCCAGGCGATGGCGACGCCGATCGGTGCCGTCTGGGTGCGCATGGCGTTCTCTGGCGTCATCCTGCTGGCGATGGCGGGCGTCCGCTGGGTGGCGCGTCAAGTCCTGGCGGCTCGCAAGGCGGACGGCACGGGGGAGCGCACCGCGACGTCGTCCCCGCTACCACGGGACAGAAAAGCCTGGATTTTCGCCATCGCCTATGGCGCGGCGCTCATCAGCATGAACTCAATGTTCTACGAGGCCATCGCCCGCATTCCGGTCGGCATCGTCATCACCATCGAGTTCCTGGGGCCGCTGACCGTCGCCATTCTTGGGTCCCGCCACGTCCAGGATTTCATCTGGGTGGTGTTGGCTGGTCTCGGTGTGGTCATCTTGGGCCTCACGCCGACGCGTCTGACTCTGGCAGGCGTCCTTTTCGCCCTGGCGGCCGCAGTCTGCTGGGCGTCCTACATTCTGCTGGGCTGGCGGGTGGCCCGGCACTGGCAGGGGGTTGGCGTCTTGACGGGCACCTGCATAAGTGCCACCGTCGTGCTGATGCCCCTGTTTCTGATCGGCGGAAATCAACACTCGTTCACGGCGCCGACAGTGTGGCTCGGCCTGCTCGTCGCGCTGACGTGCACAGTGCTGCCATACTCGCTGGAGCTGATGGCGCTCAAGCGCCTACCGGCGGCGTTATTCGCCATCATCGAGAGCCTGGCTCCAGCCGTCGGGGCGCTCGCTGCCTGGTGGATTTTGCATCAAACTCTGCACTACGGCGATTGGATCGCCATCGGGTGCGTCGTCGCGGCATCTGTCGGGGCGTCCCTGACGGCGGCGCGAAAACCCGCCAAACAGACGGGCTAGCTGGCCGCGGCCAACGCCTTCAGTTCGTTGACGGTCAAGCCTGGTGGCGGGACGAACACCGCAGCCCGGTAGTACCGCAACTCGCGGATCGATTCCTTGATGTCAGCCAGGGCCCGGTGGTTGCCGGCCTTTTCGGGTGCCGTGTGAAAAGCCCGGGGATACCAGCGATGCGCCAGCTCTTTGATCGTCGACACGTCAACGTTCCGGTAGTGCACATAGCCTTCAAGGGTGGGCATGTCGCGGGCCAGAAAAGCCCGATCAGTGCCGATGGTGTTGCCGGCCAGCGGTGCCTTGTCGGCCTCGGGCACATACTGTTTGACGTAATCCATGATCAACGCTTCAGCCTCGGCCATCGTCACGGTTGACGCCCGGATCTCGTCGACGAGCCCCGATTTGGTGTGCATCTCGCGGACGAAATCGCCCATGGCGTCAAGGCGGTCCTCTGGTGTGGCGATGATCACATCGACCCCGTCACCCAGAATGTTCAGCTCTGCGTCCGTCACCAGCACCGCCACCTCGATCAAGGCGTCGGTTGTGATGTCCAGGCCCGTCATCTCGCAGTCAATCCAGACCAGTTCCTCGTGTCCGCTCATAGTTAGCCAAGTTTAGCCCGATGTCGCGCGCGGCTGTGACTGTGGCAGCTGGCCGGACATCGGCATCAGACGCGCCAACTGTGCCGCCCCCGCCCAGCCCAGCACGGCCAGCACCCACCCGGCCGCCGACAAGCTGGCCAGAACGGTCACCAACGAGATCACCAGCGGCCCGGCCGACGACCCGATATCGGAGAATACGCGCCAGCCGGCCAAGAATTGGGGACGTCCGACGTCGGGGGAGACGTCCGCGCCCAGCGTCGCCACAATGCCCGAACTGATGCCGTTGGCCACCCCGAGCAACAGCGACACTACTGTCACGGTCCACACCGAATGCGTCCACGGCATGACGGCGAAACAGGCGGACATCACAACCACCGTCGGCACCGTCACCCACCAGCGGCCCAGGCGATCCATGATGACCCCGCCCGGGAAGAACAGCAGCACCTCGGCGGCCATCGACGCGGCATACACCAGGTTGGTGGTGGCCGGGTCCATGCCGTTGGTGTGGCACCACAACGGTATGTAGACCTGACGGGCGGTGCGCACCAGCATGATGGCCAAGATGCCCCAGCCGAGCCCCAGCAGCGTGTGGCGGTGGGCCTTGAGAACCTCCCAGGTGCCGACGGTGTGCGCCGGTTCGCTGGGGGACGGTGTGGAAGTCGCGGTGATGTCGGGCATGGCGAGCGTCGCCGCGGCGGCCGCCGCACTCATGACACCGGCCAGCAGGAAGACGGCACCCATGCTGTGCGCCTTGATGATCAAGGCGCCGAAAAGCGGGCCGACGAAATAGCCAACGCGCATCACGCCACCCAGGCTGGACATCGCCCGTGCCCGCCACTGGACCGGCACCACCACCGTCAGGTAGGTTTGGCGGGCCAGGGCCAGCACCGACGCCGTCATCCCGTGGGCGAACACGACAACGGCGAACAGCCAAACGTTGTGGACGAAGAAAACGGTCGTCAGTAACCCGGCGTCCACAAGGCAGGACGCCGCCAGCGTCTTGCGTTCGCCGAAGCGGTTGGTGAGCATTCCCGCCGGCAGATCTCCGGCCACCTGGCCGACGCCGACCAACGCCGCGATCAAGGCCGCCAGACCAGCGTTGGCGCCGATCGCTATGGCCTGCAGCGCCAGCATCGGCACGACGGCGCCATACCCCAGGGACGCCAACAGCGTCGGCCCGTAGGCAGACACCAAGAACCGGCGCAGCGTCAGGCCGGACGGCAAATGGTCACTGAAGCGATCAGTGGAGGTGGAACTGTTCATCGGATTTCATCGCGTCACTTTACTGCCAGCGGTTCCGGCCTGGCGGGCCGTTCCATCTCTGCCAGCCCGCATGACCGGTGAAATTATGCGCTACAATATTGGTTGTGGCTGGAGTGAGAGGACGTCCTGGTTTGCTTGGCGAACCGTCTGAAGGGCTGCACATTAGAGTGCCGTCCTCAATGCGACGGCGCCTTGCCGAACGTGCCCAGGCCGAATCGGTGCCAGAGTCCCAGGTGGTCCGCGACGCCATTCTGGCTTATCTTCAGCGTCCCGTGGTCGAACCTGGCGACACTGTTCACCGTTTCTTCACGACAACGCAAGAGGTGGCGGATGCCGTGCGGCAACAACGGGCCAGACTCAGATTGAGCAGAAGCACGCTGGCAACAAAGGCCGGGGTCACGGCTCAGGTCGTCGCCGATCTTGAGGACGGTTCGCCAGAGGTCTCAACGGAGGACGAATTGGCGGCGCTGGGGGCGGTCAACATTGACGCAATGGCGCTGCCGGGGCGGCCTCCCAGCGCGCTTCGTCCGGAGCCCATCGACCTGGACGCTCACCTTGCCGCCTATCTGACAGGGGATTTCTTGTGACC
>WRFI01000032.1 GCA_009778875.1 Propionibacteriaceae bacterium
CCGTCGGGCCATCTTGACTGAGGTGCTGGCGGCCGCCGTCCGTCACGGCCAGGACGTGGGCGAGGTCGGGGATTTCGCACGGCTGGCCATCACCCTGGACGAGTACTACCCCGACGACCCGTCTCTGCTGGCGGCCCTGCTGTTGAACCACGTGACGCTGACGCCCGGCCAGGGGTTGCACAATGCGGCCGGCGTGGTGCACAGCTATCTGCAGGGGGTCGGCATTGAGATCATGGCGTCGAGCGACAACGTGTTGCGGGCGGGGTTGACGTCCAAGCACGTCGACCATGCGGCGCTGGTGTCGATCGTCAACTTTGACCCGGCCCCACCCGAGATTTGCGACCCTGAGCCGGACGGGCCGGAGATTTGGCGGTACCCCGCGCTTGACCCGGAGTTTGCCCTGTGGCGACTGAATCCCACCGAGGACGATGAGCCAAGCCCGCTGCCCGAACCCGGGCGCGCCCGGATTGTTCTGGTGACGGACGGCTACATCAACATCTCCAGCGGCGGCCAGACCACCGAACTGGTGCAGGGGCAGGCGGGGTTCGTCCCGGCGGATGAGCACGCAGTGTTCACCGGCGACGCGACGGCCTACCTGGCGGGCCCAGGAATGCTGAGCGGTCAGTTTCGCCAAATTGGGTGAGCCGGGCAAAATAGATACCTGGACGCCACGCCTCGGTAGCTCAGCGGCCAGAGCTCCCGCCTTGTAAGCGGGAGGTCGAGGGTTCGACTCCCTCCCGGGGCTCCACGTCATGGTGTGCAGCCAGTACTTGGGTGATCACTTCAATCGCGACGGCGCGCGAGTTCACCCGCCCAGTGTCTTTGCGTCTCATATGCGGCCTCCGGTCAGGAACATGGCTTGGTCCAGGCCGCGGTCAGGGTTGCCTGCGCAGTCGATGACGATTTGGATAATGTCAGCCATCCACACGTTGTCGGCATAGATCCCTTGCGGATAGATGGCCCGGCCCACTTCGCAAACACCGTCAAAGGGCAGAAGTGTTGTGCGGCCTGCCGGATTCTCGGTGAGGCACGCCACCCGGGCCGCCACCTCAAGGTTTTCCACATAGACAACGGGATCAACGTTGCCGCCAATACTCATCATCTGGTTGGCTGCCGGGCCGCCGGTCAACGCATAGTCAACCCCTGCCTTGTCAATACGTTCCACAATGTCCAGCCAAGTATCCTGCGGATTGTCTGGCGTGTACCGCACCGCGCCGGTTCGCGCGTTGACTGGTGTGGTTCGACCGACCCTTAACAGCAGGTCAACACCTTTGGCGGGTTTTGCTTTGCCGGCAGCATCCACCCAGCCTGCCTTCTGGTAGCGTTCCTGCCACTGTTGAGCCTCATCACACCAGCGTCCCCCACATGCGGGGTTGAGGGCTTTCCTGGCGGCCGCAATTGAGGCCGTGGTCTGGGTGGCTCGCTGCGCGGTGAGCGTGTAACCGAGCAAAGAAAGCAAGTTTGCAGCCATCCGTGTGGTGGGGTTGGACTTGCCCGCCTCAACTTGAGACAGGTAGGAGTAGGAGATGCCAGCCATGGCCGCCAACTCGCGGATGGATGTGCCCGTCTGCTGACGCCCGGCCCTGATGACTGTTGCTATATCCACGCGAGGCATTCTAGCCTGGTGTTGCGATATATAGCAACGACCTCATTGGCGGTTGTGGTAGGGGTGGGGTTGACGATCAGGACGCCACAATCCATGAAGCCGGGGACATTGCGTGTCGCAACTGCGGCACCGACGCTCGACGCGATCGCCGCGATTTGAGCGTCAAGAACGCCAATTGGGCGCCCGAGCCGACGGCGCTCCGCGACGATCGTGGCATAGGCCTCGGCCGCAGCGCTGTCAAAGGGCAGAACGGGGATACTGGCAAACACAGCTCGCGCTGCCGGGACCAGTCGGGTTCGTCGACCCCCGTCAGGCATTATCGCAAGCCCAAAGAGAATCTCGGCCTGCGTGACCGTGGTCGTCGCGAAGTCGTCATCCGCGAGGCTTTGGCGCCATGCGTCAATGATTGGCAAATCGGGATGATCGGGGGTCATGACAACCGACACAATGTTGGTGTCCAGCACGATCACAGCACAACCTCCCGGGGATACTCGACGCTCCGCTCAGGAAAGACCAAGCCGGAGTCTCGCGCGATGCCTCGAAACTGGGCAGCGGCCTGGAAAAAGCCCTCAGCATTGCCGTCATGCTGGGCCGGACGCTGGCCGTTGGCCACCGTCTCCAGGATTGCCCGAATCTCAGCCTCGAAGGATCTTCCGTTGTCCACAGCCCGATGCTTGAGTAGTTTTTGGGTTCGCTCGTCCAGATTCCGAACCGTGATAGTAGCAGCCACAACGCACCTCCAGGATGACGAAACAAACAGGAAGCCTACCACAATGCATGCATTGCTGTCATTGCGGTGATCTGACAGGACTCAAACGGCTAGACCTATTTCACACCTGTATGGTTCGATGTGCTCCAGTCATGGGCGCGGCTGACTCCCAATCACCCCGCCTAATCGAACCCAAGCACGAACTTTCCGCACATCATGGAAGGCCGCGTAACACAATGTAACGCCAACCACCTAGCTCAACTTGTGGCGCTGTATTACACTGGTTACTCATTGGGGCGCGGCAACGAAATGCACCCGAACAGGGGGGGTTGAACCCTCAACCACGGCGGGTCTGGGGGTGGCCTTCTGGCTGTCACCGTTGGCGAACTGGCTAACGATGTTCAGAGTTGCTGAAACGGAGCAGAGGCATATGAAACTGTTGATAACCGGTGGAGCGGGCTTCATTGGCTGCAACCTCGCCCGGTACGCGCTGAACATGGGTCACGTCGATGAGGTGAGGATAATCGATGACCTCAGCACGGGCCTGATTACAAATCTCGAAGGCCTCCCCATCGAGTTCTGTCAGGCTTCCATTCTGGATTACCAAACCCTCACGGTATTCTCGCGAGGGGTCGACGCCATCGTTCACCTTGCCGCAATTCCGAGCGTTCCGCGCTCAATTGCGAACCCCGTGGCAAGCCACCAAGCCAACGCGACTGGCACGCTCAACGTGTTGGAGGCTGCACGAGAGAACTCCGTGGGACAGGTGATCGTGGCCTCGTCGAGTTCAGTGTACGGAGCCAACACGGCACCCAAGAAGAATGAGTATGACTGGACAAGGCCGATGAGCCCGTACGCCGTCAGCAAACAAGCAACGGAGTCATACGCCTGCGCCTACGAGTTCGCGTATGGGCTTAAAACGCTCGCTTTTCGATTCTTCAATGTCTATGGCCCGTATCAGACGCCGGATCACGCGTACGCAGCGGTAATCCCGAGGTTTTTGGATGCGGCGCTTCGCGGCGTGCCTGTCGAAATCTGCGGGGACGGCCTTCAGTCCCGCGATTTTACGTACGTTGATACCGTGTGTGAAATAGTCCATGATGCTCTCGCCCGGCGCGTGCACTCAACGGATCCGGTGAACCTCGCGTTGGGGACAAACACGAATCTGCTGGAATTGCTGGAACGTATCGAACGCGAACTCGGAACTACTGTCGATCGCCGATTCATTAGCCCACGGGTTGGCGATGTGCGGCGATCAAGCGCGGACCCTTCACGCCTACGGGAGCTGTTCCCTGACGTTGAGGGGCTGGACCTGAACGCAGGTTTGCATCAGACTGCGTCATGGCTGCGCAAGCACCTCGTCGCGGAGGGTCGCGCCGAGAACCGGGTGGCCAAGAATGGAACTGAGCCATCCAGAATGGAGAAGAATTAGCCGTGCGTGGACGTGACTTGTTTGCCCGGAGCATGCCGTTGATCACTGCCGCCAGCGGCATGGTGTCGCTCTTGCCCGCCGGATGTCGACGCTGGTTACTCACAGGGTTCCGCCATGTTGGCGGCTATGTGGGATTGGGAATGCGGTACGCACTGTGCCGGTCCTTGGCCGCGTCGTGCGGCGAATGCGTGGCAATTTTTCCCGGAGTGTATCTGCTAAACGTCGAAGGCTTGGTGCTTGGAAACAATGTCAGCATTCACCCGATGTGTTACGTTGACGGAGCAGGCGGCATCTCGATTGGAAATGACGTGTCAATCGCGCACGCGACGACGATCCTGTCGGCGGAACACACGTTTGCGCGCGAGGATCGCCCGATAAGGGAACAGGCCGTGCGACTCGCGAAGACGACCATCGAAGACGACTGCTGGATTGGGGCCCGCGTCACGGTCCTCGGTGGGCGCACGATTGGCCGGGGAAGTGTTGTCGCCGCAGGCAGCGTCGTAACGAAGGATGTCGACCCGAACACGGTGGTGGGTGGAGTGCCCGCCAAGCTGATACGAATGAGGGCGGCGGCATGAAGGTGGTGTTTGCGCACGACCATAGGTTCGTTCACGTGGGCGAACAGTATTTCAGTAAGGGAGGTCTGCCGGCGAAGGTATTGGAACGGTACACCGCAGTATTCGATGAGGTCCGCGTGGTATCGCGACAGGTGGAGTCGGCCACTTCACAGGGCCTCTCCACGGCATCGGCAAAGCGTGTCTCGTTTGCCAAGGTTCCGGATGTTGCATCGCTCCGTGGGCTGCTGCAATACAGGCAAGCAATTAACATCGTGGAACACGAAGTCGCTGACTGTGATGCGGTGATTGCGCGGTTGCCAAGTGAAGTTGGACAGATCGCGTTTCGAACCGCGCAAAGGCTCGGCAAGCCTGTGTTGGTCGAGGTGGTGGGCAGTGCATGGGGGTCGGTCTGGCATCACAGCTTGCGCGGGAAGCTTGTTGCCCCCGTGTCCTACCTGCGCGCGCGCAGAGCGGTCCGAGATGCGCCGTTTGTGCTGTACATCACGGACAGCTACTTGCAGCGCAGATACCCGACGAAAGGCCGCTGGGTGAGCTGTGCAAACGTGGATCTGGACGTGACGACTGACGGGCCGTTGGTCACCACGAGTGGCCAAATGAACAAGGCGGGCGGACAGGTGCTGGTCGGAAGCTGCGGCGCTGTGAACGTGAGGGCAAAGGGACATCATCTCATGGTTGAGGCAATTCCGCGTCTGATAAAACGAGGTTACGACGTCCGTTACGAGATCGTCGGCGGTGGCGACCCGGCTCCTCTCATTGCGCTGGCTGCCAAACTTGGTGTCTCGGATCGGATCGCGTTGTTGGGAAACAAGCCACACCCGCAAGTCTTAGAGTGGATGCGGACGTTAGACCTATACCTGCAGCCGAGTCTGTCGGAAGGACAAGGACGCGCGCTCCTCGAGGCGATGGGAGCCGGGTGTGCGTGTGTGAGCGCAGATGTGGAAGGAATGCAAGAGTTGATGCCCAGACGCTTCCGGTTCCGGCGAGGCGATGTCGGCAGTCTTTGTGATAGCGTGATGTATGCACTAAGTAACCTCGCCATGTGCCGGAATGACGCGCTTGAGCGAGCCAAAGACTTCGAGAGGGCATCGCTCGACGAACGTCGGCAGCGTTTTTTTCAAGATTTCCGGTTATGGATAGAAGGGAGATAGGCAATGCCGAGTTCAGGACGTGCAATTGCGGGCTTTATCGGGCGCAACGTGCCGATTCATGTAATCCAACTAATAACGGGCATACTGCCAAATTGCTCATGGTCAGCTCGCGTGCGCGGCTTCCTGGTCGGACCGTTCTTGGGGCACTGCGGTGGGGGATTCATGCTCGGAAGCGGGGTCGTGTTAGGCAAACCTGGCAAGCTGGCAGTCGGCCACGGGGTCTACATCGCCCACTACACTTACATTAACGCGAATGGGGGGCTCTTTCTGGATGATGGAGTTGCGATTGGGCCCATGTGCGTTTTGGCTACGTCGAACCACAAACGGCGCAACGGTCGCGTGAGCTTCGAAAGTGAGGACCACGAGATTCACGTTGGTGCCGGAACGTGGTTGGGGGCGCATGTGACACTGACCAGCGGGGTCCATGTTGGAGCCGGGGTCGTCGTTGGGGCCGGTAGCGTCGTGACGAGAGACGTCCAAGACAATGTCCTGGTGGCAGGGTCCCCAGCCAAGGTCATTCGTCACCTTTAGGATGGAACTGTCGTGGCGACCAGGCGCGAGACAAGCGAGCATGCAGCGTGGCTGTTGACTCTTCTGCTGTCCGCGATCTCATTGCTCGCTGCGGTGTACGTTGCGGGCAACGCACAACGGGCACCATCCAATTTGGCGTGGATCCTACCATTCACAGCGGCGTTCGCCTGGCCCTTTGCCTTGAAGGACGTTGTCACACGGTATCCAGTATTCGGGGCAGTGTTCACACCGATTTGCTTCACGAGGTATGTCCTACTGCCTTGCGTGCAGGCCTATTTGGGTGACAATGGCTCCGTGTACCCAGGTATCGCGACGCCCGAAGACTATTCCCTCGCGTATCAGCTAATGGTCTACGAACTTGTCGCCGTATGCATTTTCTTGCGCGTCTACCTCATGCGTTCACATAATCCCGGACCATCGAACCTGACGATGAGCCGTACGGGAGCGGGACTCGAAGCCGGCCTTGACGCGCGAAAGGCTGGGAAAATCAACTTCGGCTACTGGGCATTCATAGCCGTCGTGCTCGTGCTGGTCGCAACGGTCCCATCCTCGCTGACGACAGTGTCATTCGTGTTGCCGCGATACGACTATGGCCTTGAACAGACTCAGCTTCAGTCACTGACTGCATACCTCGTCTTGGTGGCAAAGAACCTGGCCTTCGTTATGGCCTTGGTGTCACTGAATTCAAAACGGAAGACCGGCATCACGGTGGCTTTATCAATCCTGGTGACTCTCCTGTCCGGATGCATCTATGTGGGCTTGAATAGATCAGACTTCCTTCTCTCAATGATATCTTCCGTGCTCCTCTACGCAGTGGTCGTGCGCAGGCATGTGCGGGTCATTGTGACACTTATGGCCATAGCTGGAATCTCTCTTGTTATTATCGTCAGCGCGAGCAGGTCCACATGGGTCGACCCAACAGCGACGGCACTCCAGAACCTGGCATTCACGCTGCAAGCGTACACTGGCGGAGTTTATGACGTGGCCATGTCCGTTGTGGCTGCGCACCAGTTTCCCGATTACGCCACCATTCAGACTCTTGTCATCGATGTGGTTCGGCCAGTATTCGGGCTGAACATGATCCTTAAACAATACGATCTCATCTATTCAAGCATCCCATTCAATTGGGTGATTTATGGGACAGATCACCGCGCACAGATCATCCCCATGGTCGGCGAGGGTTACTTCACGCTCGGTCCCGCCTTGGCGCCGATACTGTCTGTCGCTTTCACGTGGTTGGCGGTGAAACTGTCACGAATACTGTCGACAACCAGCAGACCGGAAGTCTTCTTTTTCGTCACGATCACTGTCCTCCGTCTTGGGTTCATGATGGGGCAGAGTGCGACGATTCAAATGAATGATCTTTCCTTCAACCTCTTCGTACCGTTGTTGGTCATTTGGGTGAATGGTCTCGTGTCCGGGACCGGCCGGATGGGCCGCGATGCCAAGTAAGTTCACAGCCCTATTTCGGAATGACTATTTCGCATCGGCCTTCAAGAAAGGCAATACTATCGTTTGGGGCCTTCTTTCGACGATATGTTTGAACAGGGCTCTCGGACCCGAGCTTCGAGGCGAGTACGGGTACTACATGAACCTGCTCAGCATACTGGTCGTCGTGTACGGATGGGGATTCGCAAGCATCTACCCGAATTACGTGCGACGCGGGCATCCGAATGCCCAGCAAACATTCCTGCATGTTTATGTGACACAGCTTGCCTTGCTGGTCGGCTCGTGCGGGGCTTTTTCGGCCATCATCGGCGATTGGCGTGTGTTGCTCTTTGGCTTCATGGCTGCGACCTCCGTCTTCGCCACTCAAACCAACAATCTTCTTTTAGTTCAAAGTGTCAGAAAAAGCGCATACGTGGTGGTGGCCGCCGCCCTGTTGAATGTACTCATGCTCGGAGCCATGATGTGGCTGCGACCACGGGACCTTCTCCTGGCCTACGCAGCGTATTCCGTCAACAGCGTGGTCGTTGGGGTTATCTCCGCGGGGCTAGGAGGGGTGGGGCTCAAGCCGTGGTCCCTTTCCTGGAGCGCAGCGCGATCGATCATCGCCACAGGATTCATCCCGATGTTAACCAACGTTTTGGTCGTCATCAACTACCGCATTGACGTCGTGATGCTCGGATGGCTGCACGTTGACTATTACTACATTGGCCTCTACGCGGTCGGCGTGTCTGTCGCCGAGTATTGCTGGGTGATACCCGATGCCTTCAAGGATGTGATGATCAACCGCACCGCGAAGGACAAAGCGATCACAAGCCTGACGTTTTCGTTAAGGGTTTCCATGACGATCCTGGTGGTTATCTTTGTTGTCCTGGTCTTTGCCTGCCGTTTTCTCATTTCCTTGGCCTATGGATCAGCGTTCGCCGAGGCGTCCAACGTGACGATTCTGATGCTCGTTGGGGTTTACAGCATGGTGTATGCGAAGATCCTTGGTGTGTCGTACCTTTCGAGCGGCAGGTGGGTTTTCTATTTCCGTGTTCTTTTAATTGCATCGATTGCCAATGTCGGACTCAATCTCGTCGCCATTCCCACATGGGGCATTTACGGCGCCGCCACCGTGTCTGTTGCGACATATACCCTCGCTGGCGCCTGGTTCTTGGTGTCGTTCCTTCGCGAAAACTCGGTCAGAATTCGGGATGTCGTGTGGGTAAGGCGCGCTGATGTGGCGGCCGTGAGGCATCTGATTTCATCGGCGACACGACGGGAGTTTGATGGCGACAGCCCCCCCTCGGACGACCCCACGAAAGGCTGACGGTCGCCGCACCCAGAACCGTTCTCACGACAGTCCGGAACCAGATGCGGTATGATTTACGTCATGGGGGTTGTTCTGAGAAGATAGGTTTCCCGTGTTTGACGTTGAACAGAGCCGACTTGCAGTCGTTGGCCTTGGGTATGTCGGCTTACCTTTGGCTGTTGAGTTTGCAAAACACTTGCCAGTTATCGGGTTCGACATCAATACGATGCGCGTTGCCGAGTTGAGATCTGGCCATGACCGGACTCTGGAAGTGGAAGACAGCGCATTGACAGACACATTGAGGCTCACATACAGCGGCGACCCCGACGACTTGGCCGGGTGCAATGTCTTCATCATCACCACGCCAACCCCGGTGGATGAGTTCAAACGCCCTGATCTGGAGCCCGTGCTCTCGGCGACCAGAACGGTTGGGCGATATATCAGAGCGGGCGCAGTCGTCGTTTATGAGTCAACGGTTTACCCAGGGGTAACCGAGGAAGTATGTGTGCCAATTCTGGAGCATCAATCTGGTCTTTCCGTCAACCGCGACTTCTTTGTCGGCTACAGCCCTGAGCGCATCAACCCAGGCGATAAGATTCATCGCCTAACAACTATCTGCAAAATCACGTCCGGGTCCACTCCCGAAGCGGCCGAGTTGGTTGACGATCTCTACCGCCTTATCATCAACGCTGGAACCCACCGGGCGCCTTCAATCAGAGTGGCTGAAGCAGCGAAAGTGATCGAAAACACGCAGCGAGACGTGAATATCGCTTTGATAAACGAATTGGCAATACTGTTCGAGCGGCTTGAAATCGACACCAGCGACGTCTTGGCGGCAGCTAGTACCAAGTGGAACTTCCTCCAGTTTTCCCCCGGGCTGGTGGGTGGGCACTGCATTGGTGTCGATCCGTACTACCTGACACACAAGGCTCAGCAGGTAGGTTATAACCCCGAGATGATCCTCGCCGGACGTCGCATCAACGACGCCATGGGGGCCTACCTTGCCGACCAGCTCGTTAAGGCCATGGTCCAGAAGGGGCTCGCAGTCAAAGACTCCAGGGTGCTTCTACTGGGTCTGACGTTTAAGGAGAATTGCCCAGACCTGCGCAATACGAGAGTCGTGGATATCGTCAAGGAGTTGCAGAATTTCGGAGTGGTCGTGGCTGTGCATGACCCATGGGCCGATCCGGTGGAAGCCTACGAGCATTACGGCATAGATTTGGTTCCCAATCTGCAACCAGGCGCCTATGACGCCGTTATGCTGGCTGTCGCACATGAGCAATACTCGCATCTTGACGCCACAACAATCCGCGGGCTGCTCAGGAACTCAGACGGCGTGGTGTACGACATTAAGAATGCCTTGCCAGTCGACGCCATTGACCGTCGTTTGTGAGGGTTGATCGGAAATGGAAGTCGTCGATTCGGCAAGTAGCTATCATCTCCGTCGGGACACCTCAATGCATGGATCATCCTCAGGTGAAAACGAACATCATGGCCCTGCGCCGGCGCAGTCCGTCGAGGTGCAAGTTGCGCCGTGCTTTGTCCCAAACGCCATAAGACGGGAGTCTGCGTGAACGGACGTATCTGCTTGGACGGAGATCGACGCCAAACAATCCTGTACGGCATTACTGCTGGCATAAGTGCCAAATGGCTTCTCAAAGGTCAGCTACGCTGGATGGCCGATCGTTACAACGTGCTTCTTGTCTGTAATCCTGACGTTGCTGCATACGACACGGCGCATCAGGAAAGCGTTCCACTAATTGGCATACCAATGGAACGAAAACCCTCACTCGCTGTCGACCTTTTGGGCCTGTGGCGCTGGATCATGGTTGTGAGGCACTATCGACCCGACATCACCAACGTGAGCACCCCGAAAGCAGCCCTGCTTGGTGGCCTCGCGGCCTGGGTATGTCGTGTACCGCGACGACTATATGTTGTGCGTGGCTTGCGCTTGGAGGGCTTTTCCGGAATTCGTCGCCGAGTTCTTCGTGGGTTGGAGTGGCTCAGCATGGCTGTTGCGACCGATCTCGTTTTCGTAAGCCCGTCGTTGGCCGCTGCCGCTCGAAAGGAAGGACTGGTTGGGCGTCGACGCGCGTGGCTGATTGGTGACGGAAGCAGCAACGGCATTGATTGCCATGCCTTGGCGGAACGGGTGCGACAAGTCGATTGCGCTCAAGTTCGACGAGACTGGGGTCTGAGCAAGGACGCTTTTGTGGTCGGTTACATTGGTCGGTTGGCAGTGGACAAGGGCATCGACATACTGGCCTCGGCCATGGAAAGCGGGCATATCAGTTCTTCGACTATGCTCCTCGCTGTCGGACCCAGTGAAGATGAGCGTACTTACACACACCTTCATCGGCTAGGTTCGCGAGTCGTCGTCCTACCCGAACTTGACGACGTTGCGCCAGCGTTGGCCATAATCGATGTGTTGTGCTTACCGACGCGCCGTGAGGGATTCCCGACGGTCGTGCTTGAAGCTGGTGCTGCAAACGTACCAGTCATTACGACGCGTGCCACCGGCGCAGTTGATTCGGTGATCAACGGCCAAACCGGCTGGCTGGTCGATGTCGACGACGTCGACGGACTGGCGAAGGCGATACGCCTTGCCCAACTGAACCCTACGGAACGGACGGCCATGGGTGCCGCTGCACATACCCGAGTGGCAGGACGGTTCGCGCCAGATCGAATTTGGGCTGGCCTCGTGGGCATCATGTCAGGGTCCACTGGGTCCGATGTCACGTCGGTGTGACACGAAGGCTAGATGCGTGTGTCACCCGATCATCGCATTAGTCTGACTGGATCGGCTACGCCATCAACAATGCCTTCGCCCCTGATCACCTTTTCCACGGTGTACCAAAGGCACATCGCATCTAACCTAAACTGCACTTTTCGTGCATACTCACCATCGAAGACAGCCTTCCGTTCAATTGATAGTTCGTCTCGTCCTTTGATTTGTGCCCAGCCGGTCAGTCCTGGACGCATGGCGTTCGCGCCGGAGGCTTCACGAGCAGCGATTAGGTCGTCCTGATTCCATAATGCTGGCCGCGGCCCGACCAGGCTCATTTCCCCCTGCAGGACGTTGTATAACTGCGGCAGCTCGTCAAGGCTGAGCTTCCGCAAGACCCGGCCGGCACGAGTGATGTGTGCCTCCGGATCCGCGAGTAGGTGGGTCGGCGTGTCGTGAGGCGCGTCTGTTTTCATTGTTCGATACTTCAGCATACTGAAATGCTTCTTGTTCATTCCGATGCGCTTCTGCGTGAAAAAGACGGGGCCTGGGCTGTCAACCTTCACCCAGACGGCTATCAGCGCCATCAGAGGGGCCAAGACGACAAGGGCCACGGAGCTGAGAGCCATGTCGAGAAGACGCTTGGTGAAGTGACGGTACATACGACTAACTCTTCATCTCCGGAGTTGCTTGGCGGTGGCTGGATCATTTCAGCGGTACAAGCTTAGCCCACGCCGAAACCTCGCGGTATTTGTCGAAGGTGACCACCCCGGCGCTTCGCGCCCAACCACCCCGTCGGCTCCGCCGCCACCCCCGGCGCTTCGCGCCTAACCACCCCGTCGGCTCCGCCGCCACCCCTCCCCAGAGGGGAATTTTCCGTGGCTCCGGCGCTGCCCTTCCTCAGTAGGACCACCCCGTCGGCTCCGCCGCCACCCCTCCTAAGGAGGGGAATGGAGGGGAATTTTCCGTGGCTGCCACCCCTCCTAAGCTAAGTAAGGAGGGGGAATTTGGGGTGGCTGTCAGACCACGCGCCTCCACTCACGTCTGCTGGCCGCCAGGCAGATCATGCCTAGCAGAACCACACCGCTCAGCCAGAACCACGGGGTGCCGGGCATCAACAAGCCACCCGTTTGTGACGTGATGTTGGGCGGCGTGGGTGGCACGGTCGGCGGGGTGGGTGGCACGTCGTAGGTGTTCACCACCGTGATCGTCTCGCCGCCACCGGCGCGGAACAGCAGGCCCGCGGTCGAGTACGTCGTCTTGAAGCTTGCACCGGTCGTCACCTCGACCACCGCGTACACGTGGCCGGCCCACAGGTTGCTCACCTCCACCGGCTGGGCGGCCGTCACCGTCAGATCCTTGATGGCCGTGCCCGCGTACGGCTCGCTCAAGCCGTCCACGTCATTGCCGATGCAGCGGAACGAGCCGTCCGTCCCAGGGGCCGACTGGTACACCAGATAGTTGTTGTAGGTCAGGTCCTTGATCTCCACCTTGAACGGGGTTGACGTGTTGACGCCCCAACCGCCCGGATCGCCGGCCAGCGACTTCATGACCGACAACTTGCCCGTCTCCTGCGTGTTCGTGACCGTCACCAAGGCCAGCCCGGTGGTGCTTCCCGTGTCCAACTGGAAGGGGCCTATCGGGTTGCCGGTGGACATGCCGGTGTCGGCGGTGCCGCCCGTCAAAGCCAGGCTCGGCGGATCAAATCCGGTAGTCGGAGGGCTGACCTCCTCAACCCAGTAGTGGTAGGAATACCCGGGCGAGCCGCTGACGTTCATGGGCAGGCCGGCGATAATCGCCATGCCGCCGTTGCTCATCGAGAACGTGTTGTTGACGGGGTCGACGACGGCGCCGCGCACCGGGAAGTCCGTCAGATTCAGCGTCTTCACGGTGCTCCAGTCGGTGCTGTTGTTGTAGTACACCTTGAAGTTGAAGCTGATCCCGACGTCCTGCGGCGAGGCGTTTTGCACCGTCTTGGCGATCCGCAGGATGCCCTCACTGGTGCCGCCGCTGTACCAGTTGGCTTCGGCATACAGGTTAACCGACTGATTGGCGGACGTGCCGCCGACGAAAGCCTGGATGGCCTCCCAATCCTGCACCTCGGTGGTGGAGTCAGCGAAGGCGAAGACAATCGGCGTGCCCTCCTGCACCGCCACGTCAGGGGCCATCGCCATGGCGTTCACCGTCAGGGCGTCACCGCGGTCCGGCGTCCGTCCCTTAGGAATGGCCAGGTAGAACTCGTCGCTGGTCCACACGCCGCCCGACTCGCTTCCGGCCACCAGCTGGGCCGACTGCGCCGTGCCCGGCACCGTCCCAGTTGGCAGCAGATCAGTCGACGACATGGACGCCAGGAACTTCACGCCACTGGACTCCAACCCGCTGGCCGTGAGTGCCACGTCCGTCAAACCGCTCAGGTCACCGCCGGCGGCCGGATTGTCCAGGGTTCCCGTCACCGTCATCGGGCCGAACAGGTTGTAGTTGGGGTCGCTCGTGTCGTCGTAGGTCGGCGTCGCTGTCGACGGGCCAACCTGCAGGCTGAACGAGGTGGGATCCAACTGGCCCGGAATGGTGGCACCCGCCGCCGCCTGGGTGGCCGCGTTGACCAGGCCGTCCACCAAAGCGTTGAAGGTCGCCTTCCTTGCCGCGTCGTTGTCGAGGGTGGTGCTGAGTACTGTCACGCCGTCCCCGCCGACCAGCTTCCAGATGGCCACCTTTGTGGCCATGAGGGCGATCGTCTTGTCGATCGTGCCGATGGTGGGGAACATCGCCTGCAGCCTGGCCACACTGGCCTGGCTTTCCGCGTCACTGGTGCCCCCATAGTTGAATGTGCCCCGGTAG